>JBDTVD010000415.1:0-3118 GCA_040007375.1 Bacteroidota bacterium
TTATTCAAAAAGTGTCATTTGCTGAGCGGATCTTAACTCCGTAAATAAATCACCGTTATTACTTATTGTATATAAAGGTGTTTCACGATAGCGTGAGGCAACAACTATTTTTGTTTTACCTGCATGCCTGGTAAACAGTTGATGAACCAACTCTGCATTATTATTATTTGCAGAGAGATGTGATAAAAAAACATGGCTTAAAAATATTGGTCTGTGAGTGATAAAAAGATCAAGAGCCTGTTTGTTTGATAAATGTCCTTTACCACCACGAATGCGTTTTTTTAAATGAAGAGGATAGTTTCCTTCTTCCAGCATCTGCTCATCATAATTACTTTCAAGAAACACAGCATTGCATTGTTTGAAGTGATGAATAACCTGTTCGCACAAAGTTCCGATATCAGTAAGGACACCCACTTTAGTTCCACTTTCTTCTATAACAAAACTGTAAGGATCTATTGCATCATGATGTTTCGTAAAAGGAATTACAGTGAGATTACCAATCTGCACAGATTCATTGGCTGTAAAAGAACGGACAATATCTTTTTCAAGCAGCAGATTACTTCTATATAAAGTATCAGGAGTTATATATACAGGCAATTTATATTTTGTGGCCATCACCTGAACACCGCGTATGTGATCAGAATGTTCATGTGAAATAAAAATGGCTTTCACCTGTTGCATGGACAGATGCAGATTCTTCATCCTCTTTTCTGTTTCACGGCAGGAAATACCGGCATCAATCAATACAGCTTCTGTTTTATTTCCTATATAAAAACAATTACCGTTGCTTCCGGAATTTAATGAGGTAACAAAAAGTGACATGCTGCAAAGGACAACATTGTTTTACAGAAGAGGCTCTTATATATGGTTTTATTTTCAACAGACTAACCTTACTATAAGAAGCCTGAATCATCCCTGTTTTGGTTTCGGACTGACTATCACTTCTTTCGTTTCATCCATTTCAGGCCCAAAAGCATGTAGTAAATTTCCATCAATAATGATAATTTATTACCTTTGTGATGGAATATTGCAACATTATGAATCTCAACTATTTGTTGTTTTATGCCAACATTATATGACATAATTTCTGATAAAGATGGAAAATACCAACATTAACTGGCATTCTCAAAGCGATCCTGCTGTTTTAGAGGCTTTAGGTACCTTCATTCAGCAAACCCGGCTGCAGCAGAATAAGACACAGCAGGAAGTTGCAACTGCTGCAGGAGTCAACCGCTCCACACTGGTACAGATTGAAAACGGCGGCGGCGGAACATTGCTCACCTTCATCCAGATATTGCGTGCACTGGAACAACTTCACCTGTTACAGAATTTTGAAGTAAAGCAACAGATAAGTCCGTTGCTGCTTGCTGAGATGGAACAAAAAAAACGGCAGCGTGCAAGTGGTAAACAAGGACCAGCGAATCCATCATCAAAAAGCGAGTGGTGATGATTACAACAGCTTATATATATATATGGGATCAACGTGTTGGTGCAATTGCATGGAATACAGAAACAGGTATTGCTTCTTTTGAATATGATCAAACATTTCTTCGCAACAACTGGAATATTGCACCGGTAAAAATGCCTGTTGCAGGTGCAGAGAAAAAAATATTTTCTTTTCCTGAACTCCGTGCATCACCAACATTTAAAGGATTACCAGGACTGCTTGCTGATGTATTGCCTGATAAATATGGTACTGCATTAATTAATGTATGGCTAGCAAGAAACGGAAGACCTGTTGACAGTATGAATCCTGTTGAACTGCTTTGTTTCATTGGTAAACGCGGAATGGGTGCACTGGAGTTTGAACCGGTAACTCCGAAAATAAAAAGTGATGCAAGTAAAATTGAACTCGACAGTTTAATACAGATTGCACAGGAAATTTTAAATGGCAGACAGGATTTTCATGCTTCATTAAAAGATGGGGAAGAAAAAGCATTGCTTGATATTTTAAAAATAGGAACATCAGCCGGAGGTGCAAGAGCCAAAGCAGTGATTGCATTTAATCCGGAGACAAATGAAATACGTTCCGGTCAGGCTGATGCACCAAAAGGTTTTTCACAATGGTTGCTGAAGTTTGATGGAATTACAGATAGTCAGTCAGGTGTTTCATCAGGCTATGGAAGAGTGGAGATGGCGTATTACCTGATGGCGAAAGAAGCAGGAATAACTATGATGGAATGCAGACTGCTGGAAGATAAAACGAGAGCGCATTTTATGACGAAGCGTTTTGATCGGGAAGAAAATAAAACCAAATTACATGTACAAAGTTTCTGTGCATTGATGCATTATGATTTTAATAATATTACATCATACAGCTACGAACAATTGTTTGAAACAATGCGCACATTGCTGTTGCCATATCCTGATGCAGAACAGTTGTACCGACGAATGGTGTTTAATGTAATGGCACGAAACTGTGATGATCACACTAAAAACTTTTCATTTATTATGGAGCCAACAGGTAAATGGAAACTGGCTCCTGCTTTTGATGTTTGTCATGCATATCGTCCGGGAAGTGCATGGGTGAGTCAGCATTCATTAAGTGTAAATGGAAAGCGGCAGAATATTACGCGTGATGATTTACTGGAAGTGGCAAAACACATGAATATTAAAAAAGCTCAGGCAATAATTGACCAGGTGAAAGAAGTGGTAAGCAACTGGAATGATTTTGCAATGCAGACAAAGGTACAGGAGGATCTGAAAGAAGCTATTGGTCAGACATTGTTGCTGCTATAAAATTTCAAACAACATAAATAACACGCACAGGCATACTAATATATATACCATCACAATAGAAACAAAGTTGTTGTTTATTTTGTCCATGTCAGACTGATCAATGTTTTATCCTCACATTCGATTTTTCAGTAAGTATATTACCTGAAGTTTCTTCATATATTTTTTTATACTGAAGATATTTTTCTTCACTCTGCTCTTCATTATTAACAAATAATTTTAAACCTGTAAAACGGAATTCAAAATGTTCTGATTCATCAATAAGATGATCAACCTTCAGCTGGCTGATCAGTGCATTCATAATCTGCCTGTTTCTTTGCTGGCGTATCAATTCAGCATCACTTGCAGAATCTGAATTCTTATCTGACTCCACCTTCATTGC
>JBDTVD010000416.1:0-3100 GCA_040007375.1 Bacteroidota bacterium
GGAGCTGATAGTACCGATGCTGCAGATTTCACCAATTGCAGAATTAAATTTTCCTATGATAAAGATGATTTCAGCAATGCTATGACGATACCTTCCACGTTTGGAGCATCACGATATTGGTATAACCCATTAAACTCCAACATATGGCCATCAGGAAGCACTGTTTATTTCCGTTTATATGTTAATGACGGTCATCATGCAGACGATGTAGAATTCCCACGCAATGAATCTCTCTTTTATTTTAAATTGTATTATTCATTCTATGTACAGTAATAAATATATATACCTGCTTCTACTCTTGTTTTTTCTTTCCTGTAAAAAGGGAGAGAAAAAAGAATATCCTGCAGAACCATCTATAGAATTTATTTCCATCACACCTTCTTCCATGACAGAAGGACAAAGCAAAATCATTATCAGTTTTAAATATTCTGATGGTGATGGTGATCTGGGAGAAAATAATCCTGATGTGAATAATCTTTTTGTTACCGACAACAGATTGGGAATTACCTATTCCTATCGCATTAAACAACTAACACCAACCAATAGTGTAATTCCTATTACCGGAACATTAAATACAGAAACAGGAACGGTATTTATATCTGATGGGTCAGCACAACAAACAGTAAACTTTTCTTTATATATAGTTGACAGGGCTGGTCATGCAAGTAATACTATAACAACATCACCGGTTACCATCATTGCTCAATAAAAATCAGCTTACTGCTTTACTTGCCATTGCATATGTCTGCACATCAGCACCGGTAATATTTTTATCACATAAAATAATCAGGCGTTCCACCACATTACGCAACTCTCTGATATTACCTGTCCAGTTGATAGATTGTAATTCATCCATTGCTTCAGTGGTTAAAGTTTTTAATGGCATACGGTAATCTTCACAGATCTGCTTGAGAAAATAATCTGTTAACAAAGGAATATCATCACGTCTTTCATTAAGAGAAGGTACATGCATAACAATAACACTTAAACGGTGATATAAATCTTCGCGGAAATTTCCCTTCGTTATTTCACTCTTCAGATCTTTATTTGTTGCAGCAAGCACACGCACATTAACCGTAATTTCCTTCTCACCTCCTACCCTTGTAATTTTATGCTCCTGCAATGCACGCAACACTTTTGCCTGAGCTGATAAACTCATATCTCCAATTTCATCTAAAAAAATAGTTCCGCTATGTGCCTGTTCAAATTTTCCTATGCGTTGCTTTATTGCTGAAGTAAAAGATCCTTTTTCATGACCGAACAATTCACTCTCTATCAGTTCAGAAGGAATAGCAGCACAATTCACTTCAACAAGAGGAGTTCCATTGCGTTGACTTTGTGTATGAATCCATCGTGCAACCAGTTCCTTTCCTGTTCCATTTTCACCAGTTATCAAAACACGTGCATCAGTTGGTGCAACACGCTCAATCATTTCCTTAATTTTTTTTATCGGAAGTGAATCACCGATCATTTCATTATTACGTGCAACTTTTTTGCGCAACACTTTCGTTTCCGTAACGAGTGATGAACGATCCATGGCATTCCTGATAGTGATCAGCATGCGGTTTAAGTCGAGCGGCTTACTTATAAAATCAAATGCACCTTTCTTAATTGCTTCCACTGCAGTTTCAATATTTCCATGTCCGCTGATCATTACAACAGGAGTGTCCGGAGCCAGTTCCTGTAATTTCTCCAGCACTTCCAGTCCATCCATCTTCGGCATTTTAATATCACAAAGAATGATATCATAACTACTTTCAGCAGCCAGCTTCAATCCTTCCGCACCATCAGCAGCATCATGCACAACATGCTTTTCATACTCCAGGATCTCTTTCAATGTATTCCTGATACTTCTTTCATCATCAATAACCAATATCCTGCTCATCGTTTTTTTATTTTTAATCTGATGGTTAATTCTTTTTCCGCAGACTTATTATATACTCACTTAACATCCCTTCTTTAAGTGCATAACGCGATAAATACATTTTACGTACATTAAGTTTACGGAGAACAAATGTAAGTTGTAAAGTAGCCATTACAATCATATCCACGCGCATCTTTACCAACCCCTTCATGTTGATACGTTCGGCAGTAGTGGATGCCATTAACTCCTTGTGTACTTTGTTGTATTCACTCCTGCTGAACTGGTAAGATGTGGTTTCATTTTGTTGTTCGACGCTACTTTTCTTCACATGAATAATCTCTTCAAAAGTTTCAAATGAACCGGAAGCTCCTATCATCCTGACAGGTTTCCATTTTTCAGTGGCTTTGAAAAGAGGTTGAAGTATTTGGGAGAGATGAGCGTTAATCTTTTTTACTTCGGATTTAGTAATTGGATCAGAAGATGGAAACATTTCAAGCAATAATGCAGCACCTAACGGGAAACTTTTTTTCCAGAGTAATTTTTTTTCATTGAAAAGAATGAACTCTGTACTGCCTCCACCGATGTCCATTATGAGAGAAATTCCGGTTTCAGGTTTGATGGCGAGCAGAACACCTTTATATATAAGTGCTGCTTCACGACTACCTGTGATCAGTTGCAGTTTTATCCGACTTTGTTTCCATGCCTGATTGATAAAATCCTTTCCGTTTTTTGCACTACGTAATGCTGCTGTTCCGAAAGCAATTGATTTAGTAACACCATACGTATCCATTTTTTTCCGGAATGAAAGCAACGCTTTAATACCACGCTGAAATGGTATTTCATTAATATGTTTTTTCAGTATTCCGCCTTCAGCAAGTTTAACAACTGCCTTGCTTTTATGAATTTGTTTTACGCTACCATCTTTCTGCGTTTCCGCAATCATTAAGTGAAAAGTATTGGTACCGCAATCAATTATGGCAAACTTCATTTAAGTTATGAGTGGTGAGCTGTGAGTTGGTAGTAATTAGTTCGGAGTGTGTAGTTCGGAGTTCGGAGTAATAGAAGTTAGAAGTTAGAAGTTAGTATCAAGACACAAGTATCAAGTATCAAGACATACTACTTACTTCAATTGAAAACCGTAAAACACTTCAAGATTCAATATTCGAAATTTAATATCCAATTAAATAATGATTAGAAGAACTCTGATCATTAAAATACTGATGATTCATTATTATG
>JBDTVD010000417.1:0-3082 GCA_040007375.1 Bacteroidota bacterium
CTTCCGGAAACCTGGATTCGGTAAATGCTAAAGAGCTTCACGAATTATTTTTCAGATTGAGAAAAGAATTAAATCAAACCTTCGTTATTGTAACGCATAATGAGGAGTTGGCTGATATGGCGGACAGGAAGCTGGTGATGAAGGATGGTTTGATTTCTAAGTGATCAGGTGACTAAGTGACTAAGTGATTAAGTGAAGAAGCAAATTAATTAGCCAGTTTGGTAATTTGAAGATTTGAGAATTTGAAGATTTGAAAATTCATGATAAAACAAATTCCCCTTCAGGGGTTAGGGTTGATGTTAAGAAAAATTTAAGTCTTGATACTTGATACTTGATACTAAAAAAGATGTTTATGAAAAATAAAATTCTCCTGCTCAAAAGAAGTTTTTCAATCATTGTACTTCTCATCATCACAATTAATTGTTCTGCACAGAATGTTTTGGACGGAGTTTATATAAAAGGAAGCACAAGAGATACCGTCATTAATGGAGACACATTAAAATCTTTTATTAATGGAGTTGTTGTTGACGATATAAGTGGTAAGCCTGTTGCTGATGTAATTATGGAGTTCTATACGTCGAATCAACATATTGCAATAAAGACAAATTCCGATGGCAAGTTTAGTTTTAATGATGTTTATGTTGATAATGTCAATATAAAAGTTTGTGTGGGAATTACATACGGATATCTTACTGAAAAAGAAAACTGCTGGAAAGTCAATACAATCGGAAAGCTCTTACCTATTCAACTCACTCATGAATTCCGGCTACACAGATCACCACAGCATAAAGAAGAATAAATTACAAACTGCGATCTTTCCGGAAAATTATTTCATCCCCAATATTGTAATGCCGTATTTATAATTTATAATTCTTAATTTTTAATTTTTAATTCTTAATTCTTAATTAAAATATCGGGATCTTAACTCAGTTGGTTTAGAGTGTCACGTCGACAACGTGGAAGTCGTGGGTTCGAGTCCCACAGATCCCACAGAAGAGAATTAAAAATGAATAATTAAAAATGAATAATTGTATTTTCTGCTGAAGACAAGTTTAATTATTAATTCTTAATTTTTCATTCTTCATTAAAACAAAAAAAGGGAACACTACTATGTGTTCCCTTTTTACAATAATTAAATTAATTAAATGAATAGAGGATCTTAACGCAGATCAGCACCTACATATAATCTTTCTGTTGCAGTTGGTTTATTTCCTTCCATATTAAAACGGTAAAGAAAAATACCACGATTTAAATCAACAGTTACCTGCTGACGTGTTTCATTTGATATTGGCTGAACAGTTATTAATTTGCCTGATAAATCATAAACCTGCATTTCACCACGATATCCTGTAGTGTTTAATATAGTTACTTCATTATACATAATCGAGCTTGATAATAACTTAATAGTGTTATCACCAATTGTCTCTGCAACATTACTTGCCGTAGCTACAATCTGACCTTTCATTCCGGAAGGACCATGATTCTGGCAAAGGAAATAAATAGTTCCCGGTGCAGATATCACAATCATAAAACTACTGCTATGCACACCGAAACCACCAGCAAGTGGTGTAGTCTGATTATTGTTCCAGGTAGTCTGGCTGACCTCCACACAAGGATGTGTAGAAGATGCAGAAATGTTTACCGTATCACCAACTGCAAGATTAGTTGTAGCAGGTGAATAAAAGAAACCGGGAGTTGTAATTGAAAATTGCGCACAGAATGCTGACGCAGAAAACAAAACAATCATTGTAAATAATAAGTAGACTTTTTTCATAGGCTTAAAAATTTTTGAGTTTTAGTTTTGATGTTATTTCGTTACAAATGTAATCAATGTGTTGTGCTTTTTCGTGATTATACATAGGAAAAATTGGACTTTCAGCCGAACACCTTTGATCTGGAATAAAACCATACTGAACAGTATTAATAGACTATTGAAACGACTGTTACTAAATTAAGAAGATAATATATCATCAAATAACCTATTAGTTTGCAATCAATCTATAGTTATAGAGTAAAACGCAAAAAAAAATTTGATTCTATTCAGTACACCTGACTAATTAAGTCTAAGGTGCATTTAGAGAAGAGCAATGCAAAATAAAAAAACCCCTAATTTCTTAGAGGCTTTCTTGTATCTTCTGCTTGGTTACGTTACCCTTGCGGGGAAGAGGCTTGACCAACCATTACAATGCAAATATACGTAAGAATTACCTAAATTCATATGCTAATTTCTTAAAATCTTGCAAAATAAATGGACTACGCTAAATTAGAGCAATTTGTATCGAAACCCAGACTAGATCGATTTTTGGTAAGCTGCGGAAATTCTCAAGAAAGAGCATTGAAACTGATGATGCGAACTTAAAAGTTGCCCAGGCATTCTATCCAATAATGAATTTGCTCGAAACTTTTTTGAGAAATTGTATTAATGAAAATTTAGCTTTTTACTATAGTGATACAGCATGGGTTATTAATCAAAAAAATGGTTTTATGAACCATACAACTCTTGGTCCTAAATTTTGGATCAAGGAACAAATCATAAAAGCAGAAGCCAATACAAGAGGCACAATAACACCAGGAAAAATAATTGCGGAACAAACTTTTGGATTCTGGACAAGTCTTTTTGAACCCAGACATTATAGACTTATTGGAGGGAATGTGATTCACTGCTTTCCTCGAAAATCTTCTCATGTTAATAGAGCATATCTTGCTAATATCTTAAAAGACATCAGAGAATTCAGAAATCGAATTTATCATAATGAAGCGATTTGTTTTAATAATATAACAATAGATTTTACGCATGCTATTTATATAAAAACGGAAATATACAATTTGCTCGAGTGGATGGATGCAGATCTTAAAACATATGTATTACAATTTGATAACATAGATTCAATAATAGCTCACGCTCTAAAGATTTAAGCACATTTGTGCTAGCAGAAACTGTTGCGCTTTTAACATTGACAATACATTAAGTTCCTGTTAACACAAGCCCACAAAAACATTCGACTCACTACTATTTTCCGTTACTCTTTAAAAAGTGAAGGATCAAAATTCATCAGATACAGTTTTTCCGTTGCTCTTGTAA
>JBDTVD010000418.1:0-3072 GCA_040007375.1 Bacteroidota bacterium
TTGTGTTAACGTACTTATTCGTAAGGTCTTGTTAAAACATTTATTAGAAAAAGACCATTGTTCAATCAAAATATATTACATTCGTTGCGCAACACAACTACACAATCAAACCACAGGCAATATATGAGTACTTCTGATTTTGAACCTCGTGACCAGGATTCGAAAAAGGTAATTGTTATCATAGTTATTTCTATACTTCTTGGCGTAAACGGTCTTTTATTATGGCAATTCTTTGATAAGAAGACACACCTTGAGCAAGTAAGCAGAGAACTTGATACCACAGTAGCAGAAAAAGAATCATTATCTGCAGAATTACAAAGAGTAAAAACAGAATACGATAAGCTGAACCAGGAGAATTCCAGTCTTCAGAATCAGTTGAGTGCTAAAGACGAGGAGATCAAGCAGAAAATCGCTGAGATTCAGAAGATGATCAATTCCGGTGATGCATCACAACTGAAAAAAGCAAAAGAGGAATTACTCTCCCTGAAAACTTTAAATCAGAATTATATTGCGCAGGTTGATTCTCTGAAAGCCAGTAATAAAATGCTGACAGATCAGAATTCAACACTTAGTCAGAATCTGAATAGTGTTACCACTCAGGTATCAACACTTACACAGGAGAACAATGTACTTTCTTCAAAAGTCGCTCTTGCTGCTGTTTTACGTACTATAAATCTGAAAGCAATTGGTGTGCGTTATAAGGGAAGCGGAAAGGAATCTGAATCTACTAAAGCAAAAACTACTACCAAGATTAAAACATGTTTCACTATCCAGGAAAATCTGGTGGTTGACAAAGGCCCGAAAGATATTTTTGTAAGAGTATTAAGTCCTGATGGTGCAGTAATGTCAACTTCATCAGAAACATTTTTATATAATAACCAGGCAACTTTATATACAACAAAGGAGTCGATTATGTATGAGAACAGGAATACTGATCTTTGTGTTTTCTGGGATAAAGGTGGAAAATATGCTTCCGGAAAATACACCATTGAATTGTATTGCGAAGGCAGCCAGATGGGTGTAACCACATTAACACTGAAGTAATTTAAAAGAATGCACGGGCCTGGATTCCTCCTGTGTGAACTACCTTAACTCCTTCCGGTTTTCTCCCTTCATAATTCAGGCTGATCTGAAATGATGATGATATGTTTCTTTGCAATGAAGCATTCCATGTATAATTAATACCGGTTTTTAATCCTTCCAGCATTTCATAAGATAACGGTGTATTATCAGGCTGATTAAAATCAATGTGAACCAGATTGAATGCAGTTGTAAGTAATCCTTTTTTAATGGAGCTGTAACGGAATTCCACTCCCCCTTTCTGCATCAGACTTTTCTCTCCAACATCACCAATAGTATTTTCTTTATCCGCTATGGAATATAAAAGAGAAACTCTCCATGCACTTCCCGGCTGATAACTGAATTTCTCTCCGGCTTTATATATATCAAGGTTAAAGTTGCGTGAGGAGAATGCTTCTGAAATATTTTCTTTCACCTGATATCCCAGATCAGTAAATGAACTCAATAAAGAACTAAAATTTATTCTGGTATTTGTTTGCCATTCACTTTCTTTCCGTGTTTCAATACCATTGGATAATAATTGCTTTGTCTGCTGATTATTATAAGAAATATCAGTTCCTGTTATCTGCCCTGTTTTATTGATAAAGAGTGTACTTCTGCTGCTGGCATTGGTGCTGATCACTGATGTTTCATCATACACAGGAAGAAATGGATTCAAACCCTCCTCCGGTTTTGCGCCTGTGATTTTATTGTCAAAACGAATCGCTGTAAGTAATCCCAGCTTCGACCATACATTATTCCGCTGTAGTGCGCCAGGCTGAAAATTCAGCACCATGTTCAGCTGATTGGTAAACACCTTTATATATTCGTTGGATGGTGTAAATACTCTTATGTATGATGCCTGATCCTGAAACTGTGGTGCTTCAAACTCATTCAATTGTGGTACACCATCATTGTTATAATCATTCCATGAAAAATTCCCTGTACCTGGTGACACTGCAATATAACTGAAATCTCTTTTCTGTTCACGACCACTTCCTGCTTCATAATAAGTAGTAGCAGTTAATAATCCTTTCGCTACAGTTAACTGATGTTCTACTTTCGAAAGTAACGATTCATCTGGCTGCTGTGAAGTAAGGAGTGAATCTTCAATAACTAATTTTCGGTATTTAACTCCTACGGAAATACGGTTTGATTTATTGATGGTATATCCTGCTGATGCTGCAATGTTATCGGAAGTTGCAGAAGAAACAAGTGCATTACTAAATGGCAACTGATCTGTTCTCCTGTTGTAAGAAACCGCTGTTCTGAAACGGGAACTATCAGGAGTTTCCATATATATACCTGCATCCCGGAAAGAAAAACTAATTGCCGCTAATGTATCACTGCTGCCTGCATAAATTTCATTACGCTCTTCTTCATACCTCACTCCTGTTTTAAAATACTTCCATCGTTTTGAAAGGTCTTCCTTATGCCTCACAAATGTTGAACTGATTATATTACCTGAAGTGCTGAGATAACTTCCATCTGTTTTCAGCATAAAGCTTTTATATATATTGGAAGAATGAAAAACATGCATCAGACCATTGTATGTTCCCGGCCTGGTATACGTACGCAATGTGTAACTGATATTCTGAAATGCTCCCTGTTGCAAAGTAATTCCTGCTGAAGCATTATGTTCATCACTTGTATCGGTAACAGAACCTGTATTCCAGTCGCGTGTAAATTCTATTGAGCGGTAATTTTCCACTGGCTTAAAATTCCGGTAAGTAAATTCATATCTGCCCGCAGCAACAAGTGTCCACGGTATAGTTGTTTTTTTTATGACAGGAATTGTTCTGCTCACATTAGTAACTGCTGCCCAACCATCATCATTTTTTTTATCAATTGTAGAAAATGTATTCTGATCATCTTTGCTTCCTGCAAACTCCACTGATATTTCTGTTTTGTCTTTTTCTGTCCAGGAATAACCTGTCGTAATCATCTGTCTCTTTTTCGGTGTTACCAGCAATACAACAGGTTCATATATTCCCTGAGGAATTCCATTTACCG
>JBDTVD010000419.1:0-3070 GCA_040007375.1 Bacteroidota bacterium
TTACAAAGCAAAGAGTGTGAACTTCGGAATTATATATGGACAGGGTGCATTTGGCTTAGCAGAAAATTTAGGCATTCCACGTGCGGAAGCAAAAGAACTGATTGAAAATTACTGGAAGCAATATGGTTCTATCCGTACTTTTTTAGATCAGCAGGTAAATTTTGCAAGAGAGAATGGTTATGCTCAAACTTTAATGGGAAGAAAAAGATGGCTGCGTGATATTATGTCGGCCAATGCAGTAGTAAGAAGTTTTGCAGAACGTAATGCTGTTAACATGCCCATACAGGGAACAGCTGCTGATATGATTAAACTGGCAATGATCCGTATTCATAAAGAAATAAAAAATAAAAATCTGAAATCAAAAATGGTTTTGCAGGTGCATGATGAATTGGTTTTTGATGTGCATCGCTCAGAAGTAGAAATTATGAAACCACTTATTCTTGATGGTATGCAGCATGCTTTAAAATTACCAAATGATGTTCCTACGGATGCAGGGATTGGTGTTGGTGAGAATTGGTTGGAAGCGCATTAAAAGGAGTATCAAGATGCAAGTATCAAGTATCAAGACCTTTTTAAATTCCATTCATAAAAAAAATTCACGCAGAGATTGAAGAGGCGCAGAGGAACGCAGAGATAATGAATCTTTCAAAGGTGAACAGTTTCGATGCTATTGAAATATTTATTTCACACAGAGATCACAAAGGCACAGAGATCACAGAGAAAAATCAAGCATCTAAAAAAAATGTACTTCTTCACCTCATCACCTAATCACTTCATCACCTTACCAAAGTCACAGTTCCCTTAACTTCATGATCTGTTCCATTCGCATCTTTAGCTTTGATGAGATATATATAAACTCCCTGCTGACATTCTTTTCCATCATCAGATGTTCCGTTCCATCCTGCATGTGTGTTGCTGTCATCTCTATATATAACATCT
This sequence comes from Bacteroidota bacterium, assembly GCA_040007375.1. GTDB lineage: Bacteria > Bacteroidota > Bacteroidia > AKYH767-A > OLB10 > JANOXC01. Next base: position 940 of record JBDTVD010000419.1, read on the forward strand.
CCCCAACGGTTGAAAATCTGCAGGTCGGCGCTTACAATTCCTTCTCCATAATAAGTAAAGAAATCATTTCTTCCATCACCATTTGGAGTGAATGAATTAGGAACATATAAACTGAAAATACCTTCTATTATAACTTCACCATAAGTAGTGTCTTCGCAACCATTGCTTGATATGGCAACCAGCATTACTGTATATGTTCCGGAATCTCCATACATATATTCAGGATGCATTTCAGCGGATGTACCAATGCCATCACCAAAATCCCACCAGTAAGAATTTCCACTATAACTGTGGTTACTGAATTCAATATTCTTATTTAAAATAGTTGCATGCTCTGGTGAATAACCAAATTCAGCAATCGGCAATTCAAACACATGCACTGCATCAGGAATCACCACTATTTTTTTACACCCGTTAGTTGATGTTGCTTCCAGTGATACATCAAATGTTCCTGACATGGTATATGTATGATGTGGATTATTCATTACAGAATGACTTCCATCACCAAAGTTCCACATGTATTGAATTCCATTGGATGCATTTATAAATGAAACTGTAAGCGGCACACAACCATCTCCGGGATCAGGAGAAAACTGTGTATTCGGTAATTCATTTACCTCGACAGTTGTAGAAGTATTTGCTGGCAACACAGTGCAACCATCACTTATACTAACTGAGTATGTTGTTGTAGAATCCGGAGTAACGGTGATCTGTGGTGTTCCTGCAGGATTGTTACTCCATGTGTACGTATATGGTCCGCCATTGCCACCGGAAGCCAGACAGGTTACTACAGTTGTTTCACCTTTACAGATTGTATCACCAATGGAAACCACCACATCTAAAGCAGGATTTACATTAACAGCAATCTGTTGCGAATCAACTGTGCATCCATTGGAATCTGTTACAAATACATAATATACAATTGAAGTATCAGGATGTACATTATATATATTAGTGTTCCAGCCTGTATTCCATGTGAAAGCATAAGGAGGAGTTCCGCCATACGCTGCTGCGGTTAAAGTTGCATCCTGTCCAATACATATAACATGATCAGAACTTACACGCAGACTCAACACTGCAGGTTGTGATAAAATTACAGAAGTAGTTTCTTCACATCCGTTTCCATCAGTAACTGTAACTGTATAAGTTCCGTTTGTGAGATTATTTATTGAAGGAGTTGTTCCACCTCCAGTCCACTGATAACTATATGGTAATGTTCCGCCATTTACATTTACAGAAGCAGTACCTGTTGCCATTCCATTACATAAAATATTTGTTCCGTTCGCAGCAGCCTGTAAATCCGATGGCTCATAAATACTTGCTGCAAGATTTGCTGTACAACCATTGTTATCAGCAATTGTTACTGAATAATTTCCCGCATATAAATTAGCAGCAGAACTTGTTGCAGAAACAGAACCATTCCATTGATAAGTGTATGGTTGCAGTCCTGGATTTACAAATACTACCTGAAGCTCACCGGTATTTCCACCAAAACAATTTACTGAATCAGCAGCTAAATATGCATTAATAACAGCTGGCTCAATTATATTATATGTAGTAATGAAATTACAATTATGACCATCAGTTACTGTTACGGTATATGTTCCTGCTATTAAGTTAGAGATAGATGATGATGTTACCAATGATCCACTCCATTGATAATAATAAGGTGCTGTTCCTCCGTTTACATTTAATACAATTGATCCATCAGTAAGTCCGTTGCAAGTGATATCAGTTACTTGTGCATTATCCAGAAGTATTGTTGGTTCATTAACAATTGCAGTTGCATTTTTTGAACAGTTATTACTATCCGTTACAGTAACCTGGTAATTTCCAGCAGCAAGATTACTTACAGTTTGTGATGTATCATTCGTAATCCATAAATAGGTAAATGGTGCAACACCTCCATTCACAATCACACTTACTGATCCATCATTGCTTCCATTACAATTTGCTGCAGATGATGTTGGTTGAAGTAATATAGATTGTGGTTGTGATAATAATGCAGTTACTGAATCCACACAACCATTACTATCAAGTACAGTGATAGTATAATTTCCCGCAATTAAATTATTGAACAGAGAATTATTTTGCCATACAGCACCGCTTCCATTATCAATTCCAAACTGCA
>JBDTVD010000420.1:0-3064 GCA_040007375.1 Bacteroidota bacterium
ATGAATCATCTTATTGCTCCCTCTGTTTTAGCCGCAGATTTCGCTAATCTCCAGCATGATATTGAGTTAATTAATAATTCTGAAGCAGATTGGTTTCATTTAGATGTGATGGATGGTGTATTTGTTCCTAATATTTCATTTGGAATTCCAGTAGTGAAAGCCATAAAAAAGTATGCACGCAAACCACTTGATGTACATTTGATGATAGTGGATCCTGATAAATATCTTGCAGCATTTGCTGATGCGGGAGCTGCAATTATTTCTGTTCATTATGAAGCATGCATACATCTTCATCGCACTATACAAAACATGAGACAATTAGGAGTGCTGGCTGGAGTTGCCATCAATCCACATACACCTGTATCTTTTCTGTCAGAAGTAATTGCCAATATCGATGTAGTTTGTATGATGTCGGTTAATCCGGGATTTGGCGGACAGCGTTTCATCAAAAACACGTATAATAAAATTGCTGAGCTGAAAGAATTAATTGCAGCAAAAGAATCATCAGCAAAAATTGAGATTGATGGAGGTGTGGATCAGAAAAACGCTGCAGAACTTTTAAAAGCAGGTGCTGATATACTTGTTGCAGGGAATAGTGTTTTTGGAAATGCTGATCCTATGAAAGCAATTGCTGCATTGAAGGAATCGGAACTGGTTATGTAAGCAGCTTATCGAAAATATATATGATCTGTTTTTTTTAGATCTTAAAAACAAAACCCGCACAATTAAAATTGTGCGGGTTTTGCTTTTATATATTTTCTATTTATAGAAAGAATCACTTAAGCAATCTCCGGAACACTTGGAGCAGCAGCTAAAATCTCTTCACTGGCACCATCAGCATATTGTGCAAAATTCTTAACGAATGCTGTGGCAAGATCAAGCGATTTAGCATCGAATGCAGATTTATCTTCCCAGGTATTACGTGGATTTAATATTTCTGATGGCACGCCAGGACATGCTTTTGGAACGCGTAATTTGAAAACAGGAATCGTTTCCATTTCTGATTTATCCAATTCACCATTAATAGCAGCAGTGATCATGGCACGTGTATAAGAAAGTTTCATACGTGTACCCACACCATAACTTCCACCACTCCATCCTGTATTCACCAGCCATACATTCACATCACTGCTCTTTAATTTTTTGCCTAACAGCTCTGCATATTTTGCAGGATGCAATGGTAAAAATGCTTTTCCGAAACAGGCAGAAAATGTAGTTGAAGGTTCCGTAATTCCCATTTCTGTTCCTGCTACTTTTGCAGTGTAACCGGAAATAAAATGATACATTGCCTGCCCTTTATCCAGCTTACTTATAGGAGGCAATACTCCGAATGCATCACAGGTGAGGAAGAAAATATTTTTCGGTGGTTTTGCTACAGATGGTTCAACAGCATTGTCAATAAAATCAATCGGATATGCAACGCGTGTATTTTCTGTTTTTGAAATATTCTCGTAATCAGTTATTGCAGTGCCAGAGAGAAATTCTGTATTTTCAAGCAGTGATCCAAAACGGATAGCTTTAAAAATCTGTGGTTCTTTTTCTGCTGATAGATTCACACATTTCGCATAACATCCACCCTCAAAATTAAATACAGAATCATCACTCCATCCATGTTCATCATCACCAATCAAACCACGATCAGGATCGGCACTTAATGTTGTTTTACCTGTACCTGATAATCCAAAGAATAATGCAGTATCACCATTCTTACCAATGTTAGCTGAACAATGCATGCTTAGCACACCTTTATGTTGTGGCAATACATAATTTAATACTGTAAAAATTCCTTTTTTAATTTCACCTGTGTAACCCGTTCCACCAATCAATATCATTTTTTTAGAGAAATTGATTACAGCGAAATTATGCTGACGTGTTCCATCAATTGATGGTTCCGCATAAAAACCAGGAGCATTTACAATCACCCAGTCAGGACTTAAAGTAAGTATCTCTTCATGAGTAGGACGAAGGAACAGATTATTAGCAAAAAGATTCTGCCATGGATATTCTGTTATTACTCGAACATTTAAACGGTAACGTGGATCAGCACAGGCATACGTATCACGCACATAAATTTCACGACCAGTAAGGTAAGCCTGCATGCGTGCATATAAACGATCAAAACGGGCAGGATCAAATTTGATGTTGATATCACCCCACCAGACATTTTTCTCTGTCTCCGTATCTAACACACAGAATTTATCTTTAGGTGACCTTCCGGTAAACTCGCCAGTATCAATTGCCAAAGCTCCTGTGCTGGTTAATTCTCCCATACCATTAATGATAGTTTCTTCTACCAGTTCGGCCGGAGAGAGATTCCAGTATGCAGCCGTTACATTCTTCAATCCAATATCAGCAACAGATGCATTGGGATTTTTGTGGCCGTATTCGTTCATATCTTAAAGTTTTTTGCAAAGAAAAAGAAAATATCAGGCTGGTGCAATGTTTAACACAGCATTCTTCACAGGGTTTTACACATAAAAAATGATGATTTCCACAGATAATGAACCGGTTTACCTCAAATGAGATGGATTACTCTATCAATCGGGAAATTATTACTGTTAACGATAAGTTCTTGCCGGTTGATTTTCAAGGATTAGAATTAACTGGTTACCTCCAAATAATTCTTTCAGCCCATTAATAAAATCCACCTGCTGTTGTTGATTCAGCTCTTCTAAGGAGAAAATCATATCCCACTCCCCTTCTCTGCCCCATGCTTTGGAAACATAGGCCAGCTTTACCTTATATTTATTCTGACGATCTTCAATATAACTGCTGATCATTTCTCCTCCTTTCGGATAAGTACCAGCTCCAATACTTATAAAGGAAACCACTAGACGATGATTTGGCTTTGAGAGAATGTCATGTTGTTTTTGGGCGAGAATTGCACTGTCCGATAATGATACTGTCTCAGTGCCCGATGCAACATCACTTTGCCCCTTCCTGCTTTTACAGGAGCAGATGATCAACATTAAGATTACAGAAATAAACAGGCTTCTGGTTATTACGATTTTCCACATCAGCTTTCCTTTTTCGATTTAACACCTTTCAGTGCCAGTAAAAACCA
>JBDTVD010000421.1:0-3035 GCA_040007375.1 Bacteroidota bacterium
AATTTCTTATTCTAAAAGTTTCTGCTAAAAAAACACTATATATATAAGTTGATTTTCTAATTTCTAATTTATAATTTATAATTTATAATTTCTAATTTATAATTTATAATTCCCTTAATGTGTTATTCCTACACTATAAGGGTCAACTGAAACTTCTGTACTGGAACCCGGAATCACTGTTAAAGTACTCATATCAATAATAGAAACATTTCCATTTCTGCCTGCACACAAAGAAGTATGATGAGGTGCAGGTCCGTTCGGATTTGCATTTCTGTTTCCTACATACACTTTATTGTTCACATCATCTACTGCAATACCATGTGGCTGATAACCTGTATAAACACTTTTGATTAACTGGTTGGTTTCATAATTTATAATTGCTACTGATCCACGTTCAGATGGGTAAGAACCAATTGCATCCATACATGTAACAAAAATATACGGATTGTTAAATGACACAGATAATTCCTGGGGTAATAAACCAACTGGAATTGCAGCAATCACACTATCATTGGATGTTTGAACTACGCGTACTTCATTTGACTCCTGGCAGGTAACAAAATATTTACTATGATCAGGGCTAAATATGATATCATGTGGTTCGAGTTCCCCAAGGAAAGGAAACGCTCCTTTTAAATCTATAATTTCATAATTCACCATATCATTCACAGGTATCTTGAAAAGAGAACTTCCCAATTGAGCAGTCATATATAAAGTGTCTCCTGTGGCATTCATTGTTGAACCATGCGGATTACCAAATCCGTTTTTTATCTGCACCGTCATCGTTGCTATATTAACGATAGCAAGTTTACCATTGCTGAAATCTACCACAAATGCCAGAGAATCATTTGGCGTTAATGCAAACGTATTCCAGGATGCAACTCCTATATTAGCTTCTCCGATAAGTGTATTGTCAAGTGTAGAATATTGCTGAAAAGTTCCTCCTGCAATAAAACAAACGAACCATGATAAATTATCGTAGGCTACTCTTACCATGTGAGGAGATTCCGTTAATGGAGTACTGCCAACATCTACTGCGCGCATAACAAGATTGGAAGCAGCATCAAAAACAGATACCAGATCACAACCCTGGTTGGCAACATAATATTTTCTTCTTAATGGATTGTCAGAAAACTTTACAAAACCATTTCTGTCTGGTGCTCCCTGTGCAATCCAGTTCTGTAATATATTTAATTCGTCTATTGTTAATGCTGGCTGATTAACAGGCATTGTTGGTGATAAACCAGGCACTGGTAATAAGCTGTCGTGATTAACATAATACATCAGTGTACTCTGATCAGGACGATAAGGAATTACTACTGCACCACCATTACCACCTTTAAATAAATCTGACCAGGTAATCATTGATAAACCTGCTGCTGCATCTTTACTGATGTTATCATGACAGCCGCTTGTTGCACATTTTTTTACAAGTATTTCTGCAACATCCAGTGGATAACTTGAATTTTGTACATCTGCATTTTCATCAATAATTTCATCGTGCCTGCAGGAGGTTGCAATAAAAAATACCATGCAACACCATGCATAGCAAAACATCTTAAAGGATTTGTTCATTTTCTTATAGTTGACTGCTTACCGGAAAGTATATACGGAATTTTTATCCGGTAGTTTTGGGGGCACTCAATAATCAATGACCAAAGGTAATAAAAACCATTTCTTTTTTAAAGCCAGGGGCTGTTTTGATGGAGTGCGTTGGAATAATGACCCTGCCATGACTTTGTTTTCTCTCTCGTCGGAAAAGGACTTTTCTTCTTTAATAAAAAATAAGCTAAAGCAAAAAGTGAAGCCGTAAACATAATGGCTGTACTGTAAACAAGTAATATGGTGGATTGCCCGGTATAAGGTTGCGCCATATTCCATTGATCGCATAACACAACAAAAACGAAGGCAAACAGCAATTGTCCTGTAAACTCCAGGGTTAGTTGAAAGTAGCCAAAACTATATTTGGAAATTGGGGTACGGATTTGTTTCATCAATTGGGGAAGAATTGCCCATGCACCAGCAATTATTCCAATCACATTTAACACATACCCAATATAAAACCAGGAAACAACGAAGCCCACCTCATACATAGAAAAAGAAAGCCATGTAAGCAGGTAAATAGTGAATGTAATGAAAGGAAGAATAAAGCAACTAAATCCCTTTAATGGTTTTGGAATATGGGGCATGAAAAAAAGATTTGCAAATGGGCAGAAAAAACGATGCCAGCAACAGGTATAATTAACAAAGAAATGCAATGTGTTTGTAAGTTATTTTTCCATGCATGGCATAAACTTTTAAAAGCTGAATGAAACGAACAGATGAAGAGGGTTTACCAGTTAATTGTAATTAGTGTATTGCTTACTTTTTTCTCCTGCCATAAAGATGATGAATTGAAGAGTGAAGAAGATATTACAAATGGTTCAGAGGAAGAAACAGGAACGATTAACACAGGTCCATCAACTGTAGTGCTCCGTTTTTCAAATATGATGAATGGTCATGATATTGATCAGAGTGGTGGTACTATGTATGCAACAGCAGCAGGGCAACAGTTCAGTTTGTTGAAGCTGAAATATTATGTTAGCAATGTAGTACTCCTGAAACAGGATGGTACAGAATTCAAAACAGATATATATCATTTGGTTGATGAATCAGATATACTTAATACAGGCTATATTTCAATAAATAATGTTCCGGTGGGGAATTATTATGGTGTGCGTTTTACAATTGGTGTTGACAGCGCTAAAGTTGCTTCTGCACAATTTTCGGGTGATTTAGATCCTTCCAAAGGAATGTTTCTTTCAGCTGCTGATGGATTTCTTTCTTTACTTATTGAAGGAGGAACGAACGTTAGTGGAGTACCCGTTTATTCCTTTCATGCAGGTGGATGTCATTCACCAAATTCAAGTCTGAAAAACATTACCTTATCATTTAATGGATTACTATTAACTGTTGATGGAGTGCATAAACCTTCAAAGCCTCATATATATGCCGGAATCAAAGAACTGTTTCTGAATCCTGTTACAATTGATTTT
>JBDTVD010000422.1:0-3015 GCA_040007375.1 Bacteroidota bacterium
TTTCAACGGTTTGCAATGATTCCATTATTGAAGAATGAGTATTCCGTTGCTGGAAAGTTTCGGAAATTGAAAATGGAAATCCGAGAAAACTCACTTCATCAAACATTACAGCTTCTTCTGCTCCACGCACATTAGCAACTATAGCGAGCAGTTTAGTTGCTGTTGAATCCAGATCAAGCTGACGGAATACTTCAGCGGTATCTCTGAGTTGCGGTATTGCTTTTGGAGAAACAAAACTCCCTGCATCCAGCACATCGAACCCCGTTTTTAACAACGCATTCAGATATTTTACTTTCATTTCAGTAGGTATAAAATGATGAAGCCCCTGCATTGCGTCGCGGGGGCATTCAACTATTTTAACATGACTACTGTTCATACAAACTATCTGAACTATTATTTAATAATTACGCCATCAGCTTCAAAAGCAATATCTACCTGAGGCTCTGTAATTTTTTCAATTTCTTCTTTGCTTTTACCAGCGTCTTCAGCATAATGACGTAAAGTTTCTACACTGGTAGTATCCCGGAAAGCCCTTCCCTGCATAATTGCAGTTTTTCCGCCCGCATCTTTCGGAACAAAAAAACCATAATCTTTAAAGGTAACTTTCATTGTGGTGCCGTCACCTTTATCAATATCCATCCAGCAACCTTTTTTCTTACAGCACTCCGTAATTTTTCCTTCTACTTTGGCTGTCATTTCAGACTTATCGCCCAGGTCAGTCATCAGTTGTGTTACAGGAACTGCTCCAACCTCATCAATTTTTGCCCCAAAACTGCCGGTGGATTTTTCTGTATCGCCAGTTTGCTTTTCCGAACTGTTGCCACCGCATGATGTCATCAACAGTACAACGCTTAAAATGCTAAGTATTTTTTTCATATTTTTATTTTCAGGAAGGCAAAGTTAAAATTAAAGTGCTTTCCTCTGTATGCAAAATGTAGTTCACGACTCAATAATTAACAACAGTCTGCTTTTTTGTGGATAAGCTAAGAGCTAATGTTTTACAGATTCGTTTTACCATTGATGGACCTTCATAAATAAACCCTGTATACACCTGGACAAGATCAGCTCCTGCATTTAGTTTTTCAAGTGCATCCTCAGCAGTAAAAATTCCACCCACACCAATGATGATAATTTCATCTCCTGCTTTTTCTCTGATCCGCTTAATTACTGCAGTTGAACGATCCTTAACAGGTAATCCACTCAAACCACCCTGTTCACCGGAATGTTGCTCCATATCGCTGATACCTTCCCTTGAAATGGTAGTATTGGTTGCTACAATTCCTGCCAATCCTGTGGTATGGACTATTTCAATAATCTCATCAATTTGTTGTGAACTGAGGTCAGGTGCTATTTTTATTAGTACGGGTTTAGGTTTTTCTTTTTTGTTATTCACTTCCTGGATTGCAGTTAACAGATTCTGCAATGGTTCCTTTTCCTGCAAGGCACGCAATCCCGGAGTATTTGGTGAACTTACATTCACTACAAAATAATCAACTACATCATGCAGTGCATTAAAGCAATATAAATAATCATCAATTGCATTTTCATTTGGTGTGATTTTGTTTTTTCCGATGTTGCCACCAATTAAAACCTGGTGCTTTTTACGAAGACGAAGCACTGCATTATCAACACCATCATTATTAAATCCCATCCTATTAATGAGTGCTTTGTAAAAGGGCAACCGGAATAACCGTGGCTTATCATTTCCATCCTGTGGCTTTGGTGTAACGGTTCCGATTTCGATAAATCCAAAACCCAGATAACTCAGCTCCTTAAAAAGACGTGCATCCTTATCAAAACCTGCAGCAAGTCCCACAGGATTCGGAAAGTGCAATCCCATTTTATTCACTCCTAAACTGGGATCATTAACACTGAACTGATTTTTGATCAGCCCTCCCACAAAGGGAATCCGGCAACTCCATTTTAACAAGCTGAAAACAAGGTGATGCACCTTCTCAGGGTCGATGGCAAATAAAACCGGACGGATGAATAATCGATACATGGTGGCCAAAGATAATTCAACTCTATATAATCAGTTGTTCTGACTTTTTGTTAAATTGTTTTTTAGACAAGCCTAAACTTTATTCTATATTTGCCAAAATTTAAGTTATGTTACCAAATGAATACAGTCATACAGAGCAGAATTATATAAAGGCTATTTATCATCTTTCAAGAAATGAAGATGGTACTGCTTATACACAACAGCTGGCTTCTGCTTTGTCAACTACTCCAGCCTCAGCATCTGATATGGTGAAAAAGTTATCAGAAAAAGGATTGGTCAGTCACATCCCTTATCGTGGTGCAAAGTTGAATAAACGCGGAGAAAAAACTGCTTTATATATAATCAGGAGGCACCGGCTTTGGGAATTGTTTTTAACAGAAGTGCTTAAATTCAGATGGGATGAAGTGCATCCAATGGCAGAAGAACTCGAGCACGTCAGCAGTGATTTATTACTGGACAGGATTGACAAATATCTGAACTATCCACGCTTCGATCCACATGGTGATCCGATTCCTGATGCGCAGGGGAAAATTACAGAGACGAATTTCACGCGACTGGGTACACTTGATAAAAATCAATCAGGAACTATATCCGGTGTGGAGGAACATAGTGCGGAATTTCTGCAATACCTGCAGGAAGCTGGAATGGTACTGGGCTGTCAGATAAAAATCGTAAACAGATATGATTTTGATAAAAGTTTTGATGTTTTAATTAATGGAAAAAAATCATTACACATCAGTAGCCAGGTTGCTATGAATATTCTTATCAAAAAATAAAACCAATTAAAGTATATATATATTTTTAAGATCATGTCGAAATTAAAACATGGAAATGCATCATTGGCTGAAGTAAATGCTTCAGTTGATGTTCCGGGAAAAGGAAGTTTCGGTAAAAAACTGCTTGCATTTATTGGTCCTGCTTACCTGGTAAGTGTTGGTTACATGGATCCTGGTAACTGGGCCACTGACATTGCCGGAGGAAGTCAGTTTGGATATAAACTGATATGGGTTTTG
>JBDTVD010000423.1:0-3010 GCA_040007375.1 Bacteroidota bacterium
TTATCTTTAGCAGGAAGACCTTTATATATAAATACAGGTAATTCATTTTCCTTTAACGGTTTCACTTTATAATAAACAGAAATTACCTGGTTCTGCTGACGGAACATCGACTCAACAAAAAAATCTGTAGTGTAAAAGTGTTCCGTCACTTCAATGGAAAGATTCAGCTCTTCCATAAACTCTCTTTTCACACAATCAATCAATCCTTCACCGAATATTAAACCACCACCAGGAAACTTCCGAAGCAATGTATTCCTGTATAATTGTTCAGCAATCAGTATCTGTGAATTGTGAATTAATAAGCCATAAACCCTGATATTAAATACCGGAATGCTCATATACTTAAAAATCTTACAAGGTGAAATTCCATCATCACAACAAAACTAAGTGAAAAAAATTAGCCAATTAGCCAATTTGATAATTAGCCAATGAATAGGAAGAGCTTTCTCACTAGAAAGTATAAGTCTTGATACTTGTGTCTTGTGTCTTGATACCTTTTTTTGAAAACCTTACATCAATTTGTAATTGTAATAACACATAATTAAATGCACAACTGAAATAATGAAGTCTGTTAACTTGCATAAAAATTATTTCAATGAAGACATCCATTATTACATTACTTGCACTAACAGTAATCTTCACTTCATGTAAAAAAGGATCTGATGATACTGCTGATCCGGTAGTTGATAACAGTACTAATAATTCCGTGAGCACGGTTCCATCCACCTTCACTCAAAAAGTGCTTCTTGAAATATTTACCGGTGCAGGACAATCACAATGCACAGATGGTTTTGTAAAAGAGAAATCTATTATCGATGGTTATTCAACTACAGCAATTCCTGTTCGCATTCATTACAGTGATGCTATGGAAATTGCTTATTATACTTCGATGGAGAGTACATTTAACAATGGCAACCCTCCTACTTTTCCATCTGCAATGGTCAATCGTACACCATCATTAGGAATGGTGATATTAAACCGTACACAATGGATGTCGAATTTCCTGACAGCAAAATCGAAAACTGCAACGTGCGGACTTGCAATAATAACATCTGTATCAGGAAACATTGCAACCATTGAAGTTCATTCAGGATTCAAACAGGCACTTACAGGAACTATTAATCTTACTGTAATGTTAACGGAAGATAATGTAACCGGAAATGGAAATCAATTTGATCAGCGCAACTCTTACAATACAACTGCAGGTCATACTTATTATGGAAGTGGAGATCCGATTGTTGGTTTCAATCATACACATACTTTGCGAAAACTGATTACTGCAACACTTGGTGATTTAATACCATCTGCAGTAACATCAGCAAGTGGAGAATATGTTAAAACATTTACCGTAAACATCAGTGCATATAAAGCTGCTGATCTTTCTGTAGTTGCTTTCATTAATAAAGAAGGAACTACTTCAACAACGCATGAAGTGCTGAATGCGCAAATTGTTAAATTGGGTAATACGCAGAACTGGGACTAATCTATTAGTTGGGAGTTATGAGTTCGGAGTTCGGAGTAAATACAGAATTTAGAATGCATAATTACTTTGCGAAGAATTAATTGTGAGTTTTTAGTTCAGAGTGGAGAAATGCAGAATTCAGAATGTAGAATGCAGAATTGATAAACGCGAAAATTAAACTGAAATAATTTTAACTCAGTACCAGGCACTGATATTAGTTCGGAGTGTTTCCTTCTTTGCTTGAAAAAAGCTACGAAGGATAAAATAGTTCGGAGTTCGGAGTAAATGCAGAATTCAGAATGTAAAATGCAGAATTGATATTAACTTCAATATTCAATATTCAATATTCGAAATTTAATATTCAATATTTGAAGATGATCAACAGTATGAAGAACATCATGATATAAATAATATATATTCAATGAAAAAAACGCTGTTTCTATTTGCTCTTGTTGTGATGGGTATTACTTCCTGTAAAAAGGAAGATGATGCAGTTATAACTTCATCCTCTGAAGAAAGACAGATTCCATTGGTTGAGTATGTTCCTTCTGCATTTACACAGAAGCTGCTGATGGAAATGTATTCTACTACTGGTTGTGCAACATGTCCGGATGCAGAGCAGAAATATCGTGTGTATGCAGCAAATCATGCTGATAAAGTGTATGGTGTATGTATCCATAACTCTGATGCAATGGATCATCCACAATTTGATGTGCTGGATAATCTCTTCAATATAAATGTATATTCATCAGGATCATTTAACAGGTTAGCATTCAGCAATGAAGTGGTTCTTCCTAAAACATCATGGACAAATAATATTGTAAATACCTGTTTAAGTAAAACTGCAGCATGCGGATTAAAAATCAACAGTACGTATACAGGAAATATTGCTGATGTTACCGTTACTGCAGGATTCAACACCACACTTTCCGGAGATTATCATCTTACCATTTACCTTTTAGAGGACAGTGTTTCCGGATCAGGTTCAGGATACAATCAGTCGAATTATTATAACAATATATCATCAAGTATTTTTTATCAATTAGGAAATCCAATTGTAGGTTATCAGCATGATTATGTTTTGAGACAAGTATTAACATCTCCTATTGGGGAAACAATTCCTCAGACATTAATAAAAAGATCGGGAACATTTTCAAAACATATTTCTTTTTCAATTGCAGGATATGATCATTCACAACTATATATTATTGCATTTATAAATAAAACAGGAAGCACTGCACTTACTCATGAAGTAAAAAATGTACAGCAAGTGAAACTCGGAAGCAATAAAAGCTGGGATTAACGAAACTGATCCTCAGTAGTTAAAGGCACTTCGGTGTCTTTTTTTGTTTTTACAAGGCAATAAATGTCTAGGAACTTCTTTTAAGTTGTACTAACTTTAAAAAAATCCAAAACACAAAACATGAAAAAATTATTTTTAATTCTCATTGCAGGCAGCTTATTATTCAGTGCATGCAGTAAAGAAGATGAACCGGGAACAGTTTCAACTAATCCTGCAGAAGGAACAAATACATCTCTTGCAAAAGT
>JBDTVD010000424.1:0-2989 GCA_040007375.1 Bacteroidota bacterium
GATGAATGGTATAAACAGAAGGAAGAATAATATTTACAAAAGCTCTTTCATCAACACCAAGTCCACTAATAAAGTAAACATGCATAACAACCTTTTAATTATAAGTCTGGTACTCTCTTCAATTTATAATTTATAATCTTGAATTTATAATTCTCTCCAGAGTCTTTTATTCTATTTGCGCAAGCCAATTTTTAATTTTTAATTCTCAATTTTTCATTCCCTTCAAACTCCCTTAATTCAATTTATAATTTATAATCTTGAATTTATAATTTTCTCCAGAGTCTTTTTATTCTTTTTGCGCAAGCCAATTTTTAATTTTTAATTCTCAATTTTTCATTCCCTTTCAAACTCCCTTAATTCAATTTATAATTCTATAATTTTGAATTTATAATTCTCTCCAGAGTCCTTTTATTCTTTTGCGCAAGCCAATTTTTAATTTTTAATTCTCAATTTTTCATTCCCTTCAAACTCCCTCTTCAATTTATAATTTATAATCTTGAATTTATAATTCCCTTCAAACTCCTTTCTCTTTCAAAATACTGTTCAGCCATTTTATCATAAAGAAAATGATGACTGCAGTTGCTAATGCAAGTACAAGATTCACCAGGAAGAAAGAAGATTTTATTTCATAACCATCCCACATGGATGCAAGTACTCCACTCAGTTTATTTCCGATTGATGTTGAAAGAAACCATCCTCCCATCATCAGTCCTGTTAAACGTGGAGGACTGAGTTTGGAGACGAGTGATAATCCCATCGGACTTAAACATAATTCACCAACGGTAATTACTCCATAACAACCGACGAGCCATAGCATAGAAACTTTTTCAGCACCATTATGTCCTGCAAATGTTGCAGCAACCATCACTAATGTTGATAGTGCAGTAATGAATAAACCATAAAATATTTTCCAGGGTGTTGAGGGTTCTTTGTTTCGTTTTCGAAGGAAGGAAAAGAATGCAATTACAACAGGTGTTAATACAATTACCCAGAATGGATTTACGGATTGAAAAAGTTCTGTGGAAACAAGTTTAATGCTGCTACCTTTTTCCGGTAATTTTTCTTCCGGCATATTTTTAAAATACAGTGGATAATCATATGTCTTAACTATTACTCCGTCTGCATTTTTTGAAGTACGGAAATGATGATCAGTAAGAGGAACAGAATCCATTATATATGTTTTTTCCTGAACCACACCGAGAGCTCCTGCTGCAGGTTGAACAACTGTTGGTATTTCGCGGTCAGTGTAACTCTCAGCCCATGTAGTTAATGCAGTTCCGTTCTGTTTAAAGATGGCCCAGAAAATAATACTTACACCAAACACAGCAAGCAATGCCGACAGCGGACGTCTGTCTTCTTTACTGGAACGGAATACTAATGATATATAAAACAGCATCACTGGTAAAGCACCACAGATAAAAGCATCTGTTGAATCACTTCCGAAAATATTACCAGGAATATTCCATCCTAAATATCCAGCAATAAGCATGGGCAGAATTGTGATGCCCAGAATTTTTCCTACAGACATATCTTCTGCCTTTGCAGGTTTTCGTACATCAGCATGTGCATAATGTTTATTACCGATCCAGAAAATAATTACACCAACAAACATCCCTATTCCTGCAGCCATAAATGCATGTCCCCAGCTGAAAGTATTTCTTAAATAAGAACCGAAGAAATTACAAATGAAAGCACCAATATTAATACCCATGTAAAAAATGTTGTAACCTAGATCTTTCAATGAACGGTATTTCTCATCATTATATACATTACCCAACATGGTAGAAATATTAGGTTTAAAAAAACCATTTCCTATGCAGAGCACTAACAGTGAAGTGTAAAATGCAGTTTCACCAGGCAATGCAAGACCACAATAACCCAATCCCATCATAATTCCTCCTAATGTAATCGACACACGGTAACCGAGCACACGATCAGCCAGTAATCCACCAATGAAAGGAGTAAGGTAAACGAGAGCGATGAAAGTTCCGAAGATGTCAGCAGCTTCTGCCTTTTCCATTCCCAATCCGCCGCTTTGAGTATCGGTCATATATAAAAAGAAAATACCGAGCATGAGATAGAAACCAAAACGCTCCCACATTTCAGAGAGGAAGAGATAGGGAAGTGCCTTAGGGTGTTTGCTTGCCATAGAGAATGTTTTTACGGGAATAAATATATGGAAAGAGACATTACCGTATGCATTTAAATAATATTAGTTACTTATTTCACCATTAAAAAGCTAACGATTGTTTTGTAGTTTTGGCAAAGACAGGAGATTTATATCTTAAATTGCAATATGAATAAAGGAATCAAAAGAGCATTACAAATTCTCCTGCTTGTATATATTATTATTTGTACTGCTGTATATTTTCTCCAGGAGAAGCTGATCTTTTTTCCCAATAAACTTCCTGCAAAATATAATTTTTCATTCAATCAGCCATTCGAAGAAATTACTGTTAAAACGAATGACGATGTTAATTTAAAAGGATTGTTATTTAAAACAGAAGCACCAAAAGGAGTTATTTTATATCTGCATGGAAATGCCGGTTCTTTAAAAACATGGAGTGATGTTGCACCTCTGTATACCAATCTTTATTATGAGGTATTAATAATGGATTATCGTGGGTTTGGAAAAAGTGAAGGTGATATTCAAAATCAGGAACAATTATATAATGACGTTCAGCTTTTTTATAACCTTTTGCTGAAAAGATACCCTGAAAATAATATAATTGTATTGGGTTATTCTATTGGAACCGGTCCTGCTGCTTGGCTGGCTTCAGAGAATCATCCACGAATGCTGATATTGCAAGCTCCGTATTACAATCTTACTGATTTAATGCAGCAGATGTATCCGTTATTGCCTGCAATTATTCTGAAGTACCCATTTCCAACGAACGAATATCTTTTGAAATGTAAAATGCCTGTTGTTATATTTCATGGTGATAAAGATGAAGTGATTTATTATGGATCTTCAGTAAGGCTGAGTAAA
>JBDTVD010000425.1:0-2979 GCA_040007375.1 Bacteroidota bacterium
AATCGCATGAATTTTTATTCCGAACTCCGAACTATTTTATCCTTCGTAACTTTTTTCAAGCGAAGAAGGAATCACTCCGAACTAATCGCATGAATTTTTATTCCGAACTCCGAACTATTTTATCCTACGTAGCTTTTTTCAAGCGAAGAAGGAAATACTCCGAATTTAAAATTATATTGATGATCATTCTGCTCAGCAGTACGTTGTTCCAAAATGCCTTTGCGCAGGGCGACATGATGGAAAAACAGAAGCTGCGTGAATTACTGGATAAGCGTAAAGAACGGTTCAGTGATTACTTTAATTCTATGGAGAAAAGAAG
Organism: Bacteroidota bacterium; assembly: GCA_040007375.1. Classification (GTDB taxonomy): domain Bacteria; phylum Bacteroidota; class Bacteroidia; order AKYH767-A; family OLB10; genus JANOXC01. The sequence continues at coordinate 320 of JBDTVD010000425.1, forward strand.
CGGTATTTTCGGTAACAAAACAAAAAAAGATCTTTCAGCAAGCAATGAAATTTTAAAGGAAGTTGTAAGAACCGACAACCAGATTATACAGGTATTAAATCGTGCAATGGATTATAAAACTTTTGAGAAGACAGGATTCAATTACGAAAAACTGAGTCAGGATCAACTTATCAGAAATCTTCAAACAGCGAATGACACATTAACAAAGACACAGGTTCAACTTACAAAAGAAATTTCAGGAAATAAAAACCAGGTTCGCAACTGGAGGTTGATTGCTATACTTCTTTTTGTTTTTATTATTATCAGAGGAGGAATAAATTTCAGAAGAAGAAAATCAGGAACGGCAAATATCTAAATTGTTTTTTACTGCTCCACCCTCACTCCCATCACCAGTATGTCATCAATCTGATCAATATGACGTTTATACTCTGTATGAAATTTTAAAAGATTTGCATGTTGTGTTTCTAATGGAAGTCCACGTTGCAATAATAATTGCTCCTTAAATTTTTTGCGTGTTAGTTTTTTTCCCTGATCACCACCAAACTGATCAGCATATCCATCACTGAAAAGATATAAGAGATCATTCTTTTTGATTTCAATTTTATGGTTGGTATATAAAAATCTGTTTTCAACATGACCTATCGGTTGCTTATCAGGTTTAAACTCCAGCAATTCATAAAAACCATCTTCCCGTGCAATCCACAATGGATTATTTGCACCTGCCCAGAAAAGTTCACGTGTGTTTTTATTAAATGCACAGATGCTGGCATCCATTCCATCTTTAACATCGCTTGCAGTACCAATACTTTCAATAATAAGTTCCGCAACTTTATCCAGAATTTCGGAAGGCATAATAAGTCCATATTCCTTAACAGCACGATTTAATGCATTGTTGCAAACTATACTTATTAATGCGCCCGGAACACCATGACCTGTGCAATCACACACTGCAAAAAACACCCAATCATTAACGGAAACTACCCAATAGAAATCGCCTGATACAATATCCTTTGGAAGATACAATATGAAATTTTCACCGAGTTGTTTTTCAATAAATGAATTGGAGGGTAACAATGCAGTCTGAATACGTTTTGCGTAATTGATGGAATCAAGCAATTCTGTTTTCTCACGTTGAATAACATCCTTCTCCCGTTTCAGTTCATACGTTCTGGTTTCAACCTGCGATGAAAGATAATGCTGCTGCACAATGCGGAATAAATCTTTAAACTTTATTCTCAATCCACCCACAGAAATATTTACCGGTGATCCATAATGACGCAACTCCAGTCCCAGCCATATTCTTTTGAAAAGATTCTTCTGATTTTTAACGTAACGTGACGGGTTTTTAACTTTAACAATAATACAATCAGAAAATAATACTTTATTACTGTTGATCTCTTCAATATCTGACCAGAAAATAGTTCCTGCAGAAACTAATCCGGAGTTATCAATGATGCCCAGTTTATTCAATATTAATCCGGGACCTTTTTCAGCCAATCTTTTAATAGTATACACTGCAATAAATCCTGAAACAGCTCCCAACAAAAGATATATAGAAAAACTGAATATCGAAGAAAAAGAAAAAGAATTACTTTTAATAATGTCATAATATATATTCGTGAAAAAAATATAACCCATATATAAAGATACTATCAGAATAAGGATGAGCATCCTTTTCCTTGATGGTATTTCGATATCTTGTACGGTTGACATATAATTTCAGGATTGCTTGGACGTTAACAGATCACTCATCCATTTTTTCAAGACTTAAAACCATTTTCTTGTCTTTGGCTGCTAATGTAAGCGTAAGAATACCATCCTTACTTAAATCATACATCATCGATTGTAATTCAGCCGCAGGGTCATCTTTTGCAGGACGGATGTTTACCAGGTGTTCCGCTTCATTCAGGTAATAGGAAGCAAGTGGATTTCGCTTCTCCCCATTCTGTATCTCTTCGTAAATACCATCCTTATGAAAATAAAATATATAATCAAGATATGATTTGGCAACATAGGTAAATAATTCAATTACTTTAAGACTATCCGGATTACCTGTTAAAGAAACGGTTAATTCACTTTTTACACCAATAGTATTTGTTTTGTAATCACAGATAACACCATTATCAACAGCTTTTACCTTCCATTTTCCGGCGATTGTTGATGTTGTTTGTGCTGATGCAGAAAAAGTGATCAGCAGAAGCATCAGTAATTTTGAAATGAAGGAATTCATCAGCCGAAAATAATACTAATATTTCTAAACGCCGGCGGATGATGAAAAATCATGCAGCATTTACTTCCCTCTGCCAAGCTTCTGAAGTAATTCTGATGAATAAGCATCATCAGTAATTCCATAGCCTGTTACCAGAACACCTTTAATTCCTGAATTAGATTCAATTGCATAAACCGTTGCTTCATCAGCAGGATCTGTGTTACCTTCATAGCGATACACTTCCACGATTTTAAATTCAGAAGGATTGAAATGGCCATCATTGCATGAAATATGATTTTCTTCCAGGTTGAAATCGGTAACAAAACCCTGCTTGCGTAATTCTTCCAATGCTGTTGAAACAGTTGCATAATGTGTGATCTTGTCCATGCTGTAAAAAAATTAGAAATTAGAAATTAGAAATTAGAAATTAGAAATTAGAAATTAGAAATTA
>JBDTVD010000426.1:0-2956 GCA_040007375.1 Bacteroidota bacterium
AATAGTTACAATCCCCGACAACATGAGTTACGAATTTCTTGTAACACCTGAAGACCGCACAGCATCCGCTTCACTTTGGTTAGGCATGGGAATGAAAATGCCGGCACCACATCTTGATAAATTAAAATATTTTGCAGGAATGAAAATGATGAACAGCATGATGAGAATGAATGGAGATTTAGAAACAATGGGAATGCAAATGAGTAATCAGACAATGGATATGAATACTGTTATGTATCCGGAAATGACTGGTGCAGAAAAAAAGAGACGCAAAAAAAATAAGGAACAGAATAAAGTAAGCATGGACATGCAAGACATGAACATGAATGATAAAAAAAATTCTGAAATCGTAACGCTTGATTACGGCATGTTAAAGTCAACAGAAAAAACAAATTTACCGCAAGGCATAATCAAGGAATTGCATTTTGAATTAACAGGAAACATGAATCGTTATGTATGGAGCATAAATAATAAAGTAGTTTCAGAGGCAGATAAAATTTTAATTCACAAAGGAGAAAACATAAAAATAATTCTTTACAATAATACCATGATGCGCCATCCCATGCACCTGCACGGTCACGATTTTCGTTTGTTAAATGGAAAGGGAGATTATTCGCCACTCAAAAACACATTAGACATTATGCCAATGGAAACCGACACCATTGAATTTGCAGCAACTGAAAGTGGAGACTGGTTTTTTCATTGTCATATATTATATCATATGATGAGCGGCATGGGAAGAATATTTTCCTACGATAGTACAGTTGTCAATCCGGAAATTCCCAATAAAAAATTGGCACAACGAAAATTATTTTCCGATGATAAACATTTTCACTTCATGGCAAAAGCAGGATTGGAAACCAATGGCAGCGATGGCATGGCAATGTATGCAAACACACGATGGAAGTTTTCCGAAATGTGGCATCTTGGTTATCACGACATGCACGGTTACGAAAGCGAAACAATGGTTGGAAGATATATAGGGAAAATGCAATGGATTTATCCTTACATGGGTTTTGATTATCATTATAAAAAAGAAGGTGGTCCAAAAAATATGTTCAGCAATGAAGAGAAAACTTTCTTCAATCAAACGAGCAACAAAAACAACCGCCACACATTTGTTGCAGGGATTGCATACACCTTACCCATGTTACTAATTGCCGATGCACGGATTGATGGAGATGGAAATTTTCGCTTCCAGCTTTCAAGAGAAGACATTCCAATAATACAAAGATTGCGAATGAGTTTAATGCTCAACTCCGACAAAGAATACATGCTCGGTTTTCGTTTCATCGCTGGAAAATATTTTTCTGTTTCCACACATTACGACAGCGACATGGGCTTAGGCGCAGGACTAATGGTTACTTATTAAGAAATTAACCAACATAGTTTGTTACATCGCTTTTGTATTAATAAGGAATAATATTTTGAAGAGCAACTAAGCTTTTGGTTCCGGGGAAGTAAATCTTTTTTTACAGAGTGCTGCACTTAATAACCGGCGTTGCAGTATTCATCGCCGCAATGAGAACGTGTTGTTTTTACTCTGAAAGCATTGCGATTATACTACATTGTTCAGATGATTGTAACTGAATTATTCAAGTAAGCATCAGTTTAGAAAATGAAAGTGTCAACCAGGAGAGATTATTGTCATCTCTAAAGGTGATATATATCATTTTTTTAATCCTGTTAAGTACTGAAGATTTACAGGAAATTAAATAGTGAGTTTTTAAAAATGGAAAACAGTAGAAAAGCTATAAGTGTATTAAAGGATATTCATTCTGTTAAAGAGGCGTAGTAAGTAAGAACACATTTTTAAATTCATAATAAGCAAAAGAATGAGGAATGGCACAGAATTCAACAGTATCTGAAGAAAGATTAAAAAGATTTAAATAATCAGGATGTATACCAAGTAAAACATTATAACATATGAAAGATATTCAGGAAATTCCCCTTGCAAAATTAGTATTGATGAAACCGCAATCTGCTGGTGTATTTGAAAAGTATAACCTTGATTTCTGCTGCAGAGGTAAACAATCGCTAAGTCAGGTTCTGGAAGGCAATGACAAAGAAATGACAATGATCACCAACGAATTAAATATATTATTTGCTGATGGTGATGAAATGGTAAAAAATATTTTTGAAGATTATTCACTTTGCAATTTAATTGACCACATAATAAATACGCATCATCGCTATGTAAAGGAAAATGGTAATTTAATTCTAGGTCATCTTGAAAAGGTTGCTCAGAAACATGGTGAACGACATCCGGAGATGATTGAAGTTGCTTCCTTATTTAAAATAACTCTTCGAGATCTGGAGCAGCATATGATAAAAGAAGAAATAATTCTTTTTCCCCGAATAAAAACCCTCGAAACAAATATTTCAGAGGATGATACTGAAGGAATTAATATTTCTACTACTATAAAAGTGATGGAAACTGAACATGAGATTGCTGGTGATGAAATGTATGCTATCAGAGAACTCACAAATAATTATACACCACCACTGGATGCCTGTACTACTTATAAGTTGAGCTATGAAGAACTTCGTCTATTTGAGATAGATCTGCATCAGCATGTACATCTTGAAAATAATATACTGTTTCCAAAGGCTTTGAAATTAAAGAGGAAGTAAAATAATCTGCTTATATCAGCTCAACGGCACCTGTAAAACCGACTATTAGAAAACCTGCGTTGCAGAATCTGTATTATTAAAAGGAGTACAAATGTATTGCAGATAAGGATTGAGCGAAATAACGTAATGCATTAATCAAATTATATAAGCAGGGAATGTAGTTGTTGCGTGTACAAAAGAGAAAATTTAACTGCATTTATAGTAATGCGAAAAATACTTCTGTGTAATCCTGCATGACATTAAGATGATAAGGATCATACTTTGATATGACCTAAGTCATTATTCACTCCTTATCCAAGCTCTATTTTTGGAGAGTAAAAAA
>JBDTVD010000427.1:0-2952 GCA_040007375.1 Bacteroidota bacterium
AATCAATCAATGCATCATGCACTTCTTTCCATTCACCTGCTTTAATATTTATCTGATGAATATTGCGATCGACATCTGTTGCACCAGCAGGCTGATATCCGATAGCAACAACACTTTCATGATACTGCAATGCGCTCCACATCATTTTCAATCCGGCATCCATCCAGTTAAATGTTTTATACATAGACATCGATTTATTAATGGCACCATCAATAGCATGATGATCCAATGGTGCACCAACAGGAACGGGAGTGATAACACTTCGCTGTTGCAAAACAGTACCTTGTTGTTGAGATGATGTAATTCCTGTTTCGTCGTCATTACGCTCGCAGGAGTTAACTAAAATAATAAGTAGTAGTGGAAGTAGAATTTTTTTCATGGTTGATGGGGTTGATGAGACAAATTTAGAAGGATTGTGGAGAAAAACAAATTTGTTTGAAGTGACTAGGTGACTAAGTGACTAAGTGATTAGGTGATTAAGTGCTGAGTTTTTTTCAAATCCTGCTCTTCTGCTAACTCTGTGTGACATATTTTAAATGCTCAGCTCATAAAATAAGACCTGAACTATTGATGCACTACTTTCATCACCTGACTTCCTGCCTTTCCATCAACCGTTAAAAAATACACACCTGATTTTATATTTTTAATATTTAATGTGATGATGTGATGATAGGAAGAAATAACATCATAAACAGGTGACATAACTTCTCTTCCTGAAATATCCTTTAATGAAACAGTAACAGCATAATTTTCACTTGTTTCAAAACTTACATTTAACAGATCAGTTGCAGGGTTGGGAAATACTTTAACAGCAACACTATTTATATGGGTTGATTCAACATCGGCAACCACACAATTTCCAGGCATATTTAAATCGAGCCAGCTCAGACGTTGTGTTATCCATGTTTTCATGCTGCTGATTTCTCCTGCAAAATCAGCAGGAATAGGAGAAGGATTTGCCCATGTTTGTAATCCTAAAATCGGCCACACATAAAAGTGACGGTCCTTTGCTTCGTTAATAATATTTGCAAGACTATCAACTTCATTTAACAAAGTATCTGTATTTAATGTTGTCAATCTTAAATCCTGCCATCTGCATTTTAATAGTGAAGTAAAAGCAGGATCCTGCATCATCCTTCCCCACCAGAACGGAACATTTTCTCCTCCGTCGGTTCCGCAAATATTGTTGTACTGATATTGCCAACCGGTATATAAATCACCTTCACAATAATCTGCATTTCTAAAACCAATGTTATAATCCCATGCAGGACCAATTACAAGCTTTCCACCTTTTGTAATTTTCTGTTTATATAAAAATGTACTGATACGGTAAGCATCCACATTCTTACAGGTTTCATTCAGAATAAAATAATCTACAAATGACTGAAGGTCTACATATTTTTTATAACCACTATCTACATTTAAAAACCAGGTGGATGCTAACGCTCTTTCAAAAGAATCCATGAATGACTCTATATATAAACTCTGCTGCGGCATTATTTCATCCCATGATGGATATTCATATTGAAAGAGTATTGGAGTTGACTGATAGCCATTATAAACTGAATTCCACCCAAGTCCTGCACCACTTCCGGTTTGTTTGTCAATTTTAACAATATATCCTCCGGTTAAATCATTTCCTGAAGTGTCAGCAGTAGTGAGCTTTGAAATGTCAACACGATTTGCATCACGTTTCACTTTTTCCAGCATGATATATATTCCTTTATACTCATTATTCAATACCAGCTCACAGAACCTTGTACGGGAAGCATAATGACCGGTTTTATTTGCAATATCATAGACAAGCACATTACGCATACAAGTTTTATCATTCCATGGTGCATTTAATATCCAGTCGCTTTCAGAAGGCATTCCTAAAACAGTAGTATCTGTTTCTATATATAACGAATCCAGTGTTTCATAACCATATTGTTTCTGAGGGAATGACTGTGACCAGCTTCCACGCAATTCGATTCCTATATTTCCATTGTATGAATTAAAAGGATCAGTAAGATGATTCCTGTTACCAAAACCATTATCGATGATTCCCATGTGTACATTAATTTTAGGATCATCAGGAATAGACTGACCAAAAGTATTAATCACAACAATAGGAAGATCAGAAGAACTATATATAAAAGGAAGAGCCGGTGAATTGCTGAAGGTAATACTCCATGATGACAGCGAACCTGTGCTTCCCTGATTATGATCCTGCACTTTTAATCTCCAGATGCCATTACCATTCTGACCATTATTTATATTGCCCAACATTCCCTGCGAACGGTAACTGCCTGAAAAAGGAGGACTCCCTGCAGTAATTGGTGTAGTTGCATTATTATTAAAACAGGTACCGCTGTAATTATTTCCTGAGCCACCATTGTACATGGAAAGATCAATAACAGAATTATCAGGTGCAACCAATTGTATGGTTAACTGGTAATCGTTGTTATGCGTTATGGTAACACAAACAGATTCCACACCGAATGCACTATCAATAACATTGGAAGACAATCCTGAAACCACAACAGGAAAATAAACTGCAGCGCTGTTGTCAGGAATTGTTCCTCCTGCTCCGGTGAAAAACTGGGCATTACTAAAATATGTGCAGGAAATGAATGCCAGCACAAAGAGCACTTTTTTCATCATCATCTATATAAACGGGGAAATTTTCAGCACTAAAATTAAGCTATTAACAATTTAATAATAATAGTTAATTTTAACTATGACTAGGTGACTAGGTGACTAAGTGATTAGGTGATTAGGTGATTAGGTTTCCGTGGTGTCAGGTGTTTCCACCTTACACTTGCTTTAATTTCGTCAGGTGTTTCCACCTGACGACGCGATGCAGTGATAGCTTTTCATCACACAGAGTTTGCAGATAAACGCAGAGAAATATGTAAAATAATTCTGGTTTTCCGATTTCTGTGGTGTCAGGTGTTTCCACCTGACACT
>JBDTVD010000428.1:0-2943 GCA_040007375.1 Bacteroidota bacterium
GTCATTAATATTGAACTGTATAATTGATTCATCCTGTCAATCAGCTTATATAATTCCACCTGGTTTTTCTGATGATCACCATCAGCATTTAATCTGTTAAGTTGTTTCTGATGTTTATTCTCACCACCATCATAAACAGATTGCTCCAGATCAAGTGCAGTAATATAACTGTCGTGAGGAAAGGTGATTCCCTGGAAGCTGATCACTTCTGACTGATATGCTGCTTTCGAAATAAATGATAAATGAGGCAGCCAGTTTTTATTGGTGTTGTTGATAGCGTTAAGTGCTTCTTCCGAAATCAGATCATTCTGCCGGATGAGTGGATAATGCTGTTTAGTCATCTGAATGCAGGAGTCGAGCGAAAGCACCTGCTTCTGACCTAAACAGTTTCCTGCAATCAATAAGAGTAAAAATAATATTCTGTTCATTGGATGATATTCTTTTATATAAAGCAAATATTATGGATAGTTGATTTGATGTTTTGTCTTCTTAATAAGTGAAATTTGAAAAAGAAAGTTTATTCAGGAGAGAGTGTACCTGTTATAAATGCTTTGATGGATTTTTTTAATTTATCATTACTGAAATCTTTCTCCCAGTCTTTGCCATTTGCTTTTAAGGAATGTCTGAACATGGGAGATGCCAGGAAAGGATAGGCACATAATGACTGAAGATTTATATGAAATATAGTAGCATCCGTTTTTTTAACTTCTCCTGTCTTCATCCCTTCTTCCAGCACTTGTATAAGTCTGTTCGTTTTATTTTTCTTTGCCGCCTGTATTTTTTCTTTTAATACATCAGGATTGTTTCCAATTTCTTTTATGATAAACATCGACATCTGCGGATATTCGGAATAGAAATCTATAATGTTATCTATATAACTATTCAAGCGTTGTAAAATCGGAAGAGCATCATTTGCAAAAACATCCATCACACTGAAATATTTCGACAACGCACCTTCAAATACTTTGTCAAATAATTTTTCTTTATTTCTGAAGTAATAATGCAATAGCGCTTTATTGATTCCTGCCGTGTCGGCAATATCCTGCATCCGCGCACCATAAAGTCCATACTTCATAAATATGACCCTTGCAGCTTCCAGAATTTTTTCTTCTGTTGATGTATCTATTAACTGTTTCATTTAATTATCTGGTTTAACCATATGGTTAAACCGCAAAAGTAAAGTGTTTACTAATACTCTTTCAGGGTGAGGTAAAATAAATTATCAGGGAAGGAGTTGATGGGTAATAGTTTGGAAATCAGAATAGAAAATCAGCTTAGAATCTGTCTGACCAGATTTAAAGTTATCCTGAAATATTAAAAATCAACACTCATGAACGTCAGAAATCAATAGTTCAGACTTTTAAGATTTCGTTGGGAAATTTCTACAGCGAAATAATTTAATCCTAAAAAATAAAAGATAAAAAAAAGGACCCCAAAAGGGATCCTTATGAAAAGTCAATACAAACACTACTACTCTAATATGACAAACCTGGTATTCTGTTCAGTTTGTCCGTTTATCACTAAACGTGCAAAGTAAATTCCGCTGTTCAGATTGAGCGTTGATAAACTCAATTGATTACCTGATACATTTAACAGATTGAATGCATCAATAGATTTACCGCTGATGTCAGTAATAATTACTTCAGCAGTATATATATCGTTAGTGAGTGTAAAGCTAACGGTAGGATTTACAGAAGATGGGTTAGGATAAACAGAAATGTTATTTCTTATACCGTCAGCATCTGCAGATAAGCGGAAAGTAGCATCATTCCAAAGGAAGTCTTTGTAATCAACATCAGTGTTAGTCCAGTCCATAAATGTAACAAGCATATATTTTCCATCGCGGCCTGACAGTGAGGTTGCTGCGGTTTCGCGTGGATTAGGGAGATTTTTAAAAGGAACAGTTTTATAATAGATGTTATTTGTAACATAACCTTTCGGGTTGCATTGTACCGCAACAACATTGCATGGAATAAATTCAGTAAGATTCATATTCCAGCAGGTATTCCATCCTACTATAATTCCATTGTCTTTATTATCATAACTCACTGCAGGATATTTATGATATTCACCTAACAGCGGACAGGTTCCTTCTGAACCATCCGTATAATCATGAAAATAAGTATTGCCATTATATCCTGTTACACCTTTAATCTCATACAATGTATTACCAGGATCAACAAAATTATATACTACACTATAATCTGATGGTATTCCATTATTGTTCGGACATGCAATGCGAGGGTAACCTGCCCATGTTGCAGGAGGCATGAAAATATCGAAGTCATAAAGTGTATTAGGTACATAATTACATATATACCATAACTTATCAAATCGTGAAGTAAGTTCATCACCATTAGGACTAGTGTAACAGTAATGCACATAAGTTCCGGAAGGATCTCCTGCTTGTCCTTCATGCAGAGAAACATCAGGGAAAATTTTCTTATCTGTGTCCGGTATCTTGCAGGGAACAGGAGTGCACCAGATTGGATAACCACCGGAAGGATCACCATTTCCTGCAATCATTTTAATAATTCCATCATCAGGATTATCCCAGATTACTGCGAAGGAATTATTTGCATTTGCATCAATATTAATTGCAGTTCCATAATTACCGGCTTCAATTGGTAAAGTTGCACTTAATGAAAAACCGGTTCCAGTCCATTTCCAATAATCCAGCATCCATCCACCATAACTTACGGAGTGATAGGCTACACATGCAAAATAAGTTCCGCCACAATCTACAATTGCAACATCTGGATCTCTTGCATCATAAACAAGAAAATCATTTCCCGTATTTGTTCCATCAGTCCAACTGATTCCGGGTATACTTCCTCCATAAACATTTACGCGAATCCAGAATCCAACGGAAGGATAATAACGGGTGTCATTACCGGTCTGTTCTGTACTTGTACCGGAGTTACTGAAAATTTCAGGTACTCC
>JBDTVD010000429.1:0-2928 GCA_040007375.1 Bacteroidota bacterium
CTGATACTTGATACTAAAAAAAATAGCAATTCGGTAATTAGCCAATTAGCCAATTAGCCAATTAGCCAATGAAAAGAAAAAGTATTCTTTAAGTTCAGTCTTGATTCTTTAGTTTTTTTATACTCGATACTAGATACTCGATACTAGCTACTCTTTCTTTGGAAGTGGTAATTCAAAAGCAACTGCATCATCCATAAAAATTCCTTTGTGTGATGAATCACAAAAGGGTTTATTTTTCGAAAGTCCGCAACGGCAAAGTGAGATGGCTGTTCTTCCGTTTATATTATACTCCACATCATTTGCATCAACAATTTTAAAATCACCTTCAATTCTTATAGAACCGTTACTTTTTATTTTTATGATAGTAGACATTTTATTTTCGGATTTAATCAACTGATTTTTTATTCTGTGCAAACATAATTAATGAGGTGGTTAATGAGCCGGAAGCAAGGAAAATAAGAAAGATGAGGTTCAGGCATTTATTATATGCATCGTAATGATCCAGGTCATGCTGTAAAATTCCGACAAGAGCCAGCAGATTTATGGCAGCACGATAAGCAAAAACAATGAAAGCAATTAAAGGAAAGAGACTTGCTCCATAATCCATCCATTTGAAATCACTTTTTTCACCAGCACGTGCAAAAAGTATGGAAGCCAGACTGAATATCAAACAGGTAAACATCAGATTACGCGTTTTCATTCCGATAATGGCAACAACAGCCAGTGCAGAAACTGCCAGTAAGGCACCATACATATATAATAGTCTGTTTGATTTCATAGGTGGTTGATTTTCTTCAAATATAATTTAAATAAAAATCAATCCACAACTCCACAAAAAAAAGATCCCTACACAGCATGGCTATGTAAGGATGGCTTAGTGGTGGTTGAAAAACTAAATTCTTAAAAGTTGAAAAGCCTTATGCAGTATGCACTTACATATCTGCACAAGGAACAGGAAAGCTGATTAACTATTTTACTATTTTCTGAATTATATCTCTTCCTGATGTTGAAATATGTATCAGGTAAATTCCTTTGCTGAAAGATGCAGTATTGATTACAGGATTAATTCCTGCATTTACATGTGTGCTATACACCATCTTTCCCGTTGCTTCTGTAATTTCTATTTCAGCATCCTGCAGAAAAATTCCTGGTTTGAAGTGCAGATAATCATTAAACGGATTTGGAGAAACAGCATATTCGTTTACAGGATTTTCTTTGATGCCAACTGTAGTTATTACAAAAGGATCGCTCATATATATGCACCCAAGATCATCCGTAATTTCAACAGTGTAACTTCCTGTTGCGGCAGGACTGTAAGTTGATGAAGCAGCACCCGGAACAAATACACTATCACGATACCATTGAAACGTACCACTTCCTGTGGATGATAATAATGGATGTGTATAAGTGATGTGAGGTACGTTCGAAGTCTGGCTGAATCTTCGCGATTTAAAATCTCCATCACTCGCACCTGCCAGAATTCGATTTAGTGGTAGCTCGAGAATATCATTTAAAAATTGTGAACCTGAATTATTATTCACATCAATCAACAAAAATCCATTTGTTCCGAATGTTGAATCAATTAATCCATTACTGTTTAACATTACACAACAGGCAATTCCCAAACCGGAACCCAGTGAACCCATTACTACTATTCTATCGTTGCTTAGTGTTTTTATATTTCTTAAAACCATATTTGAAATGGAAATTATTGAACGACCTCCTGTCCCAAAAGCAGGATCCATTTCACCATCACTCAATAAGCGTATAAATTCCATACCATCTGTTACAGGCATACGTTGTGCTGCGAGTATAATTTTTTCATCTGATTGAATACATGCTGCAAATTCCTGTGAAAGTATAACCGTATCAGTAAACAGTCCATTCGCTCCATAACCTGTTAACGGATTACCTGTTGAATCAACAGCAACTGCGAAAAAGTGTTTATTAACTGATGCATCATTATACTCACCTGCAACAATTGAATTACCATTTGATAAAACAAATCCTAACAATTTTCCAAACGATGAATTCAACCCTGTACTATATTGTAATATCCCAGTTCCGTTAAATGATAAATCCAATGTACCATCAGGAAGAAAACGCATTATACCAGGAGCATTTACACCACCATTAATATTTCCAGAACAGGTACCGATACAAGTGATTCTGCCATCCGGTAAAACATAAACAGAATAGAAAGCACCGGAGGAAGTATTATCAAAACGAAGTGAGTTGCTGCCACTGGTTCCAAATGTTGAATCAGGACTGCCATTGGTTAAAAAACGTGCAACATAAGGTATCTGCTGACTTCCTGCATTGGAAGGTGCCTGTAATCCTACACTTAATATTTTTCCATCGGGCTGAAGTGTGAAATCATAACCTGTATTACGTTGTTCGAATGTGGTTCGTGATAATCCATTAACACCGAAGGAAGAATCTATCTCTCCACAAACACTATGTCTGATCATATCAATATGAAAATCATTCTGGTTGATATCATAATCAAATCCAGCAGAAATAAGAAGTCCATCCTGCTGCAGCAGAAATTTAATAAAGGATTCACCAACAGAAGTCGGGAATGCTCTGATTGAGTTTACACCATAAAGAGAATCCGGTATCAATACCTGACAAAAGGATAATGTGGACGATAATAAAGCAGATAAAATTATTAAGTAGTATTTTTTCATCCTGAGGAAATTGGAACTGCAAAGAAATATAGAGTAAACGGTAGCATCAATAGAACATTAGTTACAATTTTAGTATCAAGTATCAAGTATCAAGACAAATTCTTATTTATTGTTTAGTTCTTCTTTTAATAGATAATGCACTTAGTCACCTAATCACTTAATCACCTAATCACTTAATCACATAAAAAAAGCACCACAGATTTAACTGCAGTGCTTTCTCTTCATAAATTATTTTCTA
>JBDTVD010000430.1:0-2905 GCA_040007375.1 Bacteroidota bacterium
CTTATTCCAGTCCAAGACTTTTTATATATGCTTTATTGTTGGAAGGTCTTCCTAAAAATTCTTCAACTGATTGCACTACGTCTCTTTGTGTACCATTGGCAAGAATCAGTTCACGGTAACGCAAACCTGTTTTTGCATCTGTAAGGCCATTCTTTTCAAACTCTGTAAACATATCCTGTGCATACACTCTCGACCACAGGTAACCATACATATATACAGGATGTGTATTTACATGAATCCAGCTTGCCTGCTGATGTGTGCCATCAACATAAAAATTCATAACACCAACCTGCTTATCAATATCTTTCCATAACTGATCTGTGGAAACCAGAACTGCGGGATTATATTTATCATATAAATTCATGTCGTATAAACAGCGCTCAAGAGTTTGTATAGTTGCAATTCCGGAAGCCACATTTTTACCTTTCAGCATATTGTCAAATGTAGTTTTAGGAAGCACTTCACCAGTCTTATAATTTTTCGCAAATGAACTTAGCACATTATAATCCCATATCCAGTTTTCAAATAACTGCGACATTGCTTCTGTAAAATCAGCTTTTGAATTTGATTGAGAATTATATTCACCATTATACGACATCATATTTGCAATATGTCCGAATTCATGAAACAGTGTATTCAATTCTTTCTGACTAAGCAAAGAAGGTTGTGTCTTACCAGGTCTGGTGAAATTACCAAGCAACATCGCCGTAGGTATTTCATATCCTTTTGCAGTGGCTTTTCCTGAAACTATATTTACTCCATAAAACCATGTTTCTTTATTTGGTCTGGGGAAGAGATCCATGTAAAATCGTCCTCTTAATTTTGTTCCTTCATACACTTCGTACATCTCCACTTCAGGGTGCCACACAGATGGATTATTTACTTTCCTGAATTCAAATCCCAATAACTTCTGATAGATATCAAACATTCCTTTGAGACATTGTTCCATCGGAAAATAAGATCTTAATTCTTCATTGTTAACCTGGAATTGATTTTTTAATATCTGATTTTTATAATAGGAAATATCCCATGATTGTAATTTTACATTCTCATTTTTAAATTCTGCTTTCTTCTCATTTTCCAATATTTTAATATCTTCTTTTGCTTTGTCACTTGATCTCTTTACCAGATCATCAATAAAACTCCAAACGGTTTGTGGATCCTTTGCCATTTTAGGAACAAGTGTATAAGCAGCATAAGATGGATATCCCATTAATTTACCCATTGCATAACGTTTGCTTACCAGGCTGTCTAATATCACAAGGTTTTTATCAGCAGCACGTGTATTAAACTTTATATAATAAGCTTTCCTGGTTTCTTCGCTGGAAGCATTGCTCATTACTGTTTCATTGGTAGAGTTTATAATTGGAATTTCATATTTTCCATCAGCAGTTTTATAATTATTCTTAAATTCTTCAGGTAATCCCTGCGCACCTTTTTCATCAAGTGTTAAAATTTCAGCAGATGAATTCATATTGCCGGAATATTCTGTCGACAACTGACTGATTTCTTTAACCAGTGTTTTGTATTTCTCAAGTTGTTGAGCATTCAGATTAACTCCTGACCGTTCGAAATTAAGCAGAGTCTCATCAACCAGTATCTTTTTATTTCCTTTTAGCTCATTATATAAAGAGGAGGATTTAAAACTGAGCATTTTTGTATATATTCCCTTATCAGAGAGAATACCTGTTGACAGCGAGTCTAACAATTCATATCCTGATAAACCATTGGCACGAATAAGAGAGTCAGTAGAAACCCAATACATCATGTAGCAATTGTTACTTGCAGTATTTATTTTATTGTAGATATCATCCAGCGCCACAAAAACATTTGTAAATGTTGCAGATGGTTGCGACTTAATAGTGGACAGCATTGATGTAACCTGGCCGACTGTATATTTTGCATAAACCTCTACATCTTTCGCAGTAACAGTTGCATACTCCACCGGAACATTAAATTCCACCAGGAAAGGATTGTGCATAGGCTTTCCGTCAGATTGCGAAAAACTTTTATCAGCTGAAAGGAAAGAGAGCAAAAAAGTAACATACAATAGTTTCATTTTGAGAGTCATAATAGTAAGTTTAAATAATGTTTTTTGAAGTTGAAAAACCAGTGAATGGTAAAACTAAATAATTACAACAATATGAACAACTTTTTGACTAACATACAATTGCAGTTGTTCAGAATTATTGAAAGCAGAGTGGAAGTTAAATTGCCTCACATCCTGAATATCCGATATATAATGTCATGCAGAAGTAGCTGCAAACAACCAGTACCAGGAACATTCTGTTAACTTCATTACATCGCTTATAGCAAAAGAAATGCTTTAGACATTTTAATACTTTTTAAAGAAAACACTGCACCTTTTAATTGAAATAACTTTTAAACCTTGTTTTTATTTTTACCAACTCATACCATATAACCGAAATAAAACCTATTCCAATACAACTAAATAACTGTGAAACTGATAAGGTCTCAAATTCAAAAAAGGTTGTTAACGGTGGTACAAAAAGCAATAGTGCTGTAATAGTAATTGTAATGGCAATAATGAGCAGCACCAAATTGTTTTTGTATCGTAAAGTAGTGAAGATGGAATAGTAAAATGAACGATTAACAAGAGTTAAAAATATATTGGCTGTTATTAAAACAGTGAATACAATTGTTCGTGTATGCGCTTCGTCAAATTTCTGGTAAACGGAATATTGATAAGCAAACAAAGTTCCTGCTGTAATAGCTAATCCCTGTATAACACTTGTGGTTAACTCCTTCCAGTTAAAAAAAGTAGTAGTAAATGGTCGTGGTTTTTGAAGCATTGTGTTTTTCTCCATGGGTTCATTTTCAAAAATGATGGAGCAGGTTGGTCCCATTATCAATTCTAAAAAAATAATATGCACAGGTGAAAATA
>JBDTVD010000431.1:0-2903 GCA_040007375.1 Bacteroidota bacterium
ATAGTTTGGGTTTATATGATCGACGGTTTCAGCCGTATGCAAATGGCAGTATCGCATTTCGCCAACAACTATAACATCCTGTTAAAATTTCTGGGTTATCTCATAGCAGTAGGTCCTGTTACCTTCCTTATAAGATTGCTTACCAAACGTTGGGCAGATGATATAATTGAAACGAATAACAGTTTGAAAGATGCCGGCAAGTGGATCGGTATATTGGAAAGAGTAACTGTGATTACACTGGTACTGATCGGTCAGTTCAGCGCAATTGGTTTCCTGATAACAGCCAAATCTATCCTGAGATTGATAGATAAGCCAGAGACAAAGATCGAACTTGGCACAGCAAACAACTTCAGTTCACGTAAGCATACGGAATACGTACTCATTGGTACTTTCCTGAGTTTTGGGTCGGCAATTATGATTGGTTTGATAATAAACTGGCTGATGAAAAAGTGATGTATTGAACGATGACAGAGAATATAAAATTTTATTTGGGTTAAAGGGATATTTTTCTATTTTTGCCGTCCTTAATAAAAGATAGAAAATGAAACGCACCTTTCAGCCGTCGCTACGTAAACGAAGAAATAAGCATGGATTCCGTGAGAGAATGAGTACAGCCAATGGCCGTCGGGTACTTGCTGCCCGCAGAAGAAAAGGTCGTAAGAAGCTTACTGTATCTGATGAAAGAAGCTGGAGAAAATAACAGCTAATCCATATAAAAGAAAAGGCAATCGTAATTGATTGCCTTTTCTTTTTGGAGCCAACCCTGTTTAACTGATTTCTTCAGGGTTGGGATGTTTCTTAAAGGTAGCAACAATCAGTGATAATACGGGGCTGATAATGAAGGTGAATATTACACCAAAGATAAATTGCATCCACGGTTGCATGAAAAAAGCCACCTTTTTCATTCCATTTTCAATGGCTTCATCACTCATTCCACGTTCTGCCATTTTTTCAACCTGCAATTGTTTTTGAAAATCAAGAAATGCCGGATCAATTGCCGTGATATATAAATAATAGAAAGCAACACCAATCAGTCCGCCGATTATTCCAACTGTAAATGCCTGCCTGAAAGCTTTACCAAAAGTAATCCAGCCATTCCCTATTCATTTATCGCCATCACCATAAATATTATCGGGAAGACCAAAGCAAATAAATTAATAAGCCAAGCCATGGGATGTCTGTTCAGTTCTGTGACGTACATCAGCATTGACCACAGTACACCGATTCCGCCGTTAATTAATCCATATTTTACAGATGGTTTCATAAGTTGATTTTTTTTTGGTTGATAATAGTGTTTCAAAGTTCGTAAAATATTTAATTGCGCAGATGATCTGTTAACCGATGTTGTTGAATACTTGTGCAATGTTTAATATAGGTTGCATAAAATAGCATTCACGTTGCAACAGGTATTTGGTTTATCTTCGCAAGAGGAGAAATGTATATATAATGTTTGAAAATGCAGTTGACCTCGTAAGCCGTTATACACGTCCTGTACACAGCATCATGCGCACTTATGGCAGCAGTAAAGTGTTCCCGGGATCAGCAACGTTTTTTTTTGTTAATGATGATGGTGTTGCTATCACTTGCCGTCATGTTGCCGAAAACCTGATGCATGCGGAGCATCTGAATCAGCAATACCAGCTTTTTATACAGAACCGTTTCCGCCTGAAAAATGATGAGCATTACGAGGAAAGCATGAAGCAATTGGAATTTCAGGCTGGCTATAAAACAGGATCACTAATACAAATGAAAAACAGTTTTGTAAATTGTTTTGACCGAATTACTGGTTTTGATTGTCATCTACATCCTCAATATGATCTTGCAATTATTCGCTTTAAAGGTTTTACCCAGAAACTTTACCAGGGATTTGCCAGCTTTCTGAAAGAGAATATCATTAAGCAGGGAAAGTCGTTATGCCGTTTGGGATTTCCATTTCCTGAATTTACAAACTATCAGTACAATTACCAGTCTGACGAAATTGAATGGACACGTGAAGGCAATCCGAATTCTCCCTCATTTCCTATCGACGGAATTGTAACACGTTTGATCTCCCAGTACGGACGTATATCAGGAATTGAAATCAGCACTCCCGGATTAAGAGGGCAGAGTGGAGGACCGTTGTTCGACAGAAATGGTGTTATATATGGCATGCAGAGTTCCACACGTCATCTCCACCTGGGATTTGATCTCGAGAATTTTGAAATTGCTTCAGGTTCATCCACAAAAAAAATTACCAATACTCCATTTCTGCATGTTGGTCAGTGTATACATGCTGAGGTAATTAAATCTTTTCTTCGTGAACATAATATTGTTTTCCAGGAAAGCAATCCGCCTGTATAAGAGTACTATCTTACACTAGCAGTATTTACAATAATTTTTTCCAAAATAATAATCATGGCAAGCATACTATCATTCGAAAATAATCCGCAGTTTATTGATCATGGTTCTTGTGAAATTACAGATTATGATCAGCCTGTTCATGTTGGTTTGAAGATAGGAGTGAACTTCAATAATAAAAGAACTGATGGAAAGTATGGATTAAATCTGCAACTGAAATACAATCAAAGGATGCAGATTGATGGCACACATAAAATTATCGGATTGATGCAGGATTCTTATTTTTTACTGGAAATTGATAAAGAAGTTTCTATTGATATCATCAAATACGATCATGCAATGATGTTTCTGCCTGTAGTAAGAGAAGCAGTTGAACAACTGGAAGAGCATGCATTAAATAATAATTGCAGCAAATTTGAAATCAATTCTTTTTCCGATACTGATCTCATTAGTGCATTATTAAAATCAGAACCCCAATACGCTGAATTGATATAGTATCAAGTATCAAGACATAAGTATCAAGACTTAAATTTCTCTGAGGTTGAAAAACATTTTCAAATTTTCAA
>JBDTVD010000432.1:0-2901 GCA_040007375.1 Bacteroidota bacterium
AATTCCCCAGGGTAACAATAGGTTTTTCCACTTCATAATATTCTCTGCCTTTGCAGTGTCGCCTTTAAAAGAAAATCCCTGTGGTGTTGAACCTCCACCATCACTCTCCAAAGCAGCAATTACTTTTTCATTTTTTGCTTTACATTCTGCTGCATATTTCTCTCCACCCTTTCCACCGTTTTCTTCATTCATAAAAGCTACACAACGTATAGTTCGTTTCGGCTTAATGTTTAATGCTTTGAATAATCGTATTACTTCCATTGATTGAACAACACCTGTTCCATCATCATGTGCACCATCTCCTGTTTCCCATGCATCCAGATGTCCGCCAACAGTAATTATTTCATCAGGATACATGCTTCCTTTAATTTCTGCAATTACATTATGCGATGGTGCATCAGGAAGTGTTTTACAGGATGCTTTATATATAACTTTCAGATCAGGATTTGCTTTAAGGGCTTCACTTAATTTCTTCGCACCAATAGTACTTACAGCACATGCAGGAATTTCAGGAAGTGAATCATAATTAGCCATACTTCCAGTATGAGGAAAATCATCATATGCCAATGTAACAGAACGAACAATTACTCCAACAGCACCATACTTCGATGCACGATTCGCTCCTGCCCAACGATACATCACTGCTTCTCCATAAGCATGGAAGGTATTATAATATTCAGGATTCATTGGATGATTATAAAAAACAATTTTCCCTTTTACTTTTTCTCCGAGTTTTTCCAGCTCATCAAAATCTTTTACTTCAATTACCGTTGCTCTTAACCCTTCAGCAGCAGTTCCAATACTTCTACCCAATGCACACACTGAAATTTGTGTTTTTGTTTTACCGGTTTCTATATATGCTGATTCTTTTTCACCACGCTCCCAATGCGGAACCATTACATCCTGTTTATATACTTCACCATACTGAATAGATTGCAGTTGTTTGTAAACAAGATCCACTGCTTTAACAGCACCTGCAGATCCACTTAATCTTTTTGGTGCAGTTTCACAAAGTTCCTTCAGCCACTCATAGCCTTTATTTTCTGTAAGAGCTTCTTTATACAACGCTTTAATAATAGTTGTATCGGCAGTCTGAGCATTGCTGCAGAAAGTAACTGATAACAGTAAAAGAGAGATATAGTTTTTCATCGCATTGATATGATGCGACAAAGAAAGAAAAAAAACAGATCAGGCTACTTTACGCAGATAATCTGAAGAAACTGATGTATCTGATTTATACAATCTTCCTCCCAACCGCTGATAAACAGTAGCTAGTATACGCATGCTGTGTGTATTAATAACCAGCATTCCTGTGCATACACACATCATCATAAACAGGTTGATATTCATCAATGGAAAAGCAAAATTCAATCCCATAAAAAGTGCACTGATGGAAATTATAATCATGGTAACCATGCGCTGACTGAATCCAATTGATAATATCATGTGATGAATGTGATTCCTGTCAGGCTGAAATGGTGAATTGCCTGTTACCATCCTGATCATCATTACACGAAGCACATCATACAATGGAATAAATAAAACAGAAAGAATCAATGCAGGAGAAATCATTATCGAGCCTGCTGTAGCCGGAAGATTTATCAATTCAATAGATTGTGCTGCCAGTATAAATCCAACAACAAGTGATCCTGTGTCTCCCATGAATATTCGTGCGGGATGAAAATTATATATTAAGAATCCCGTTAAAGATCCTGCCATGCAGAAAGAGAGAATTGCAAAATCATATTTACCATGATTAAAAAAAATAAAACCAAATACGGTACTTGCTATTATTCCAAGGCTTGCAGCAAGACCATCAATTCCATCAATTAAGTTAAATGCATTGGTAATTACTACAATCAGAAACATAGTTGCAGGATATTGCATCCATACAGGAAGTGTTTCAATGCCAAGTACACCATGCATTCCTGTAATACATGTTCCGCCATAAGCAATGATACCAGATGCAACAAGCTGCAGTAATAATTTTTTTCCCGCTGCCATGCTTATCAAGTCGTCAAAAAACCCAGTGAAAAATAATATCAGTGATGCTGCCATTAATGATTTTACTGAGTAGTCACCCAGTTCATGTCCGAGTAACAAAAAGGAAATCATTAGTCCTGCATATATAGCAAGGCCGCCAAGTGTGGGAGTTATTTTTGCATGATTTTTCCGTTCATCATTGGCTTCAAACAAATGCCATTTATGACAAACGTTAATCCAGGAAGGAACGATAGCTGCTGTGATAATCAGTGCACAGCAAAAAGAAATCAGGGAGGAGTCAAATTCATTCATAAGAAAACGTGTAGCTTGTTATTCTTTATAACGAATGAATAAGTACGGAGTTAACAACAAAAAGCCGGATTTCTTACAGAATGCTTACTTCCTGATTATATATATTTCTGAGCGACGATTTTGTTTTTTACCATCATCAGTAGTGCTTTCTGTAAATGGTTTCATATCACCGTAGAAAACAGTTTCTATTTTTTCAGCAGGAACATTATGATCCACGAAATATTGTTTCACCGCTTCTGCTCTTGCTTTTGAAAGTGCTTTACTTTGTTCCGTATTACCTTCATCAAATGCATGTCCTGTTATCACCAGTTTCAATTCATCATCAAAGAAGAGCTTATCAGAAACAGGTTCCAGAATATCTATCACTTCAAATCGGTCAACAACTGCTGAGCCTGGTTTGAAATGTAAAAAGCGATCTGCTATACCATCAACAGAAATTTTTTCCGGACAACCATTATTAGCTGCAATACCTTTTTCAAGAGGACAATGATCATCGCCATCACTAACGCCATCTTTATCAGCATCAGGGCAACCATTTGTTGATAGAGTACCAGCTTCTGTCGGACATTTATCTTCTTTATCGTTTACACCATCTTTATCAGTATC
>JBDTVD010000433.1:0-2894 GCA_040007375.1 Bacteroidota bacterium
TATGCTAAATACTAAATACTCGGTACTGGCGGCGACAGCAATGCTACCAGCCTTGTGCGCATGACAATGCAGAAGGCATGCCTGCCGCGTACAGTTGCCGATAATCAAAATTCAAAAGAGCGGAGAGAAAGATCATGAATAAGAAAATTAACATCATGAAAGAGAGAGTGAAATTTTGTAATGTTAGTCAACCTTATTTCTCATTATCTCATTTACATCAATTAAATTTGAAGCAGATATGATTAAAAAGTTTTTTTCATTACTGCGTAACTTCCAATTACGAACATATATACATAACCGGTTTTTATTATGGATCGTAAGAATCATCGCACTGGTAATTATATATATCACCATCATTGAAACAAACCCTTTCTACCTCACCGGTTATATGCCTGATCATGCTGATCTGAGTAATCCAGAAGTTGCGGAAGCTTCTGAAATATTTACACTGGACAGTATTCCGATAGGGAAGTTTTTTAAAGAGAATCGTACTCCTGTTAAGTTCAGCCAGATTTCACCATTGATGGCAAAAGCACTGGTTGCAACAGAAGATGAACGCTTTTACCAGCATCATGGTTTTGATTTATTTTCTTTTTTGGGAAGTATGGCTTCTACTATGCAGGGTGATGAAAGAGGAGGAAGCACCATTACACAACAGCTGGCGAAAAATCTTTTCCGTACACGTGCAGCTTCCAGCCAGGGATTGTTAGGACATATTCCTGTTGTGCGCACCGTTATATATAAAACCAAAGAATGGATCACCGCATTTAAACTGGAATTGTTTTATACAAAAGATGAAATACTGGAGATGTATCTTAACACCGTGGAATTTGGTAATAATTGGTATGGAATAAAAGTAGCTTCCTGGCATTATTTCCAAAAGCATCCATCAGAACTGAATCTGCAGGAATGTGCTTTGTTAACGGGATTATTGAAAGCAACCACTTCTTATAATCCATATCACAATCCTGATCAGGCCATGCAACGCAGAAATGTGGTGTTGCGGCAAATGGTTAAGAACAGTATGATTACAAAAGCAATTGCAGATTCTGTTTCTAAACTTGATCTGGTTTTATATAATGATGATGATGATGACAGGGAAGAAGACAGTTACATAAGACGTAATGTGGAACAGGTGATGAAGAAGTGGTGTGAAGAACATGATATGAATTTATATGAAGATGGATTAAGAATATATACTACCATTGATTCCAGATTACAGAAGTTTGCAGAAGATGCAGTGCATGAACACCTCAGTCAGATGCAGCAACGCTTTTATGAGTTCTGGGGAAACCGTAATCCCTGGACTGACGACAGAGGAAATGAATTACCTGATTTTATTGAAACAAACATTAAACGGACTTCTATATATAAAGACCTGAAGAAAAAATATAATGGTAATGCGGATTCTATTCAATTCCGTTTGAGTGAGCGTAAACCAATGCAGCTATTTACCTGGAAAGGTGCAATGGATACTGTGATGTCTTCTTATGATTCTTTACGTTATTATACTAAAATTCTACAGGGTGGAATGATGTCGTATGATCCTTTTGCAGGAGCAATACGTGCATATGTAGGAGGAAATGATTATACCTTTTTTAAGTATGATCATGTAACAAAAAGTAAACGGCAACCAGGTTCAACATTTAAAACTTTTGCTTACACTGCTGCAATTGATAAAGGTTATTCTCCCTGTGATACCTTTATCGACAAGCCTGTTTATATATTCTTTAACGATACAGAATTGTGGGAACCAAAAAATACAACTTGGACATACACTTTTTATAAGAAGACATTACGTCGTGCACTTGCGCAATCAGTGAATTCAGTTACTGCACAGTTAACAGAGAAAATAGGGTGGACAACAGTTGCTGATTATGCACATCGTTTAGGAATAAAAAGCAAACTGGCAGAAGTTCCTTCCATCTGTTTAGGTTCAAGTGATGTGAGTGTATTTGAATTAACGAATGCTTACGGAACTATTCTGGCTGATGGAATTTACCGTGAACCGCAGATCATTGCTTCTATATATAGCAGAGATGGAAAAAAGATTGTTGACTTTACCGCAAAGGAAACACGTGTGCTAAGCAGCGAAACTGCCTGGCTGATGCGTTACATGTTATTAGGATGCATACAGGAACCACGCGGAACATCACAGGCATTGTGGAGTTTTGATCTCTTTAAAAACGGCAATGAAGTAACAGGTAAAACAGGAACATCATCCAATAATTCTGATGCATGGTATGTAGGAATATCGCAAAACCTGGTAACAGGAGTGTGGGTAGGAACGGAGTACAGAAGTGTACATTTCAGAGGAGAAACAGGACAGGGTTCACGACTGGCATTACCCATCTTTGCAAAATATCTGCAGGCTGCATTGAAGAGTAATCATCCATTGGTTAAAACAGGAAGGTTCCCTCAACCAACAGTAAAAATTACCAAACAATATCAATGCAATTATCCTGATTCTGCGGAAAAGTATTTTCCTGATAGTTTATATATATCCAATCCGGATTCGTTATTTCTGAATGAGAAGGATACTTTTAAGTGATTAATTGATTAGGTGATTAGGTGATTAAGTGATTAGGTGATTAGGTGATTAAGTGATTAAGTGCAGTAAGCTTCTTTATATAAATGTCTTTCAGCAGGAACCTTGTCATATCGAATTCACATCAGAAAAGAATCCCGCAAAAGAATGGTCAGAGGAAACAGGTTTGTCGAACACCTAACTGTTAATTCAATTACCCTGTTATCACAAACTTCATTACTACTATTTGACAAGTTGCCTCCTGCATGACAATAAAAGAAATGTCTTTCAGGAGGAACCTTGTCATATCGAATTCACAACTCTTATAAATAACCACAACAGAATAGTCAGAGGGATTAAGTGACGA
>JBDTVD010000434.1:0-2891 GCA_040007375.1 Bacteroidota bacterium
CTCCGAACTCCGAACTATTTTATCCTTCGTAGCTTTTTTCAAGCGAAGAAGGAATTACTCCGAACTTTGATTAAAATGTAACATCCGTAGAAATCTCTTCTGTACCTCTCATCACTTTCACCTTTGTAGTCTCGCCCTTTTTAAACTGACCAAGCGCTTTCATGTAACTCATCATATCAACCACATGTACTTCTCCCAACTGGATTACAACATCACCTTGTTTCAATCCGGCTTTTGATGCAGGACGACCATCTGTAATTCCATCAATACGCATTCCTTTTCCTTCAAAAGCATAATCAGGTATTACACCTAACGTTACTTTAAAACGTGGAGCATCTTCATTACTATCATCTTTTGTTTTAATAAAATCGAGTTTGCCTTTATCATCAAGGCGATGAATTAAATCTTCAATAAAATAAATTATTCTTCCTTCGCCCGGATAATTGATCAACGCTTCATCATCACTTGGTTTATGATAATCACTATGTGTACCACTGAAAAAATGTAATACAGGAATATCTTTCAGATAAAAAGAAGTATGATCAGAAGGGCCAATTCCGGATTCAGTGGTCTTTGTTTTCAGGCTGTCGATCTTTATATAATTTAATGTGATGTTCCATGCTGATGATGTTCCTGTTCCATTAATTATTAAAACTGGTTCATCATGTTTCAATCGTCCCAGCATATCCATATTAATCATGTAATTCATTTTGATTAATGGTATAGTTGGATTTTTTGCGAAGTAGTTGCTTCCAAGTAATCCTTTCTCTTCTCCACTGAATGCAATGAATAAATAATTATTCGATTTGTCAGCTCCTGATTTATATTTACGTGCAAGTTCAATCAAAGCTGCAACACCACTTGCATTATCATCCGCTCCGTTATGAATTGCTTTTGCACCTCTATATAAAGATGACTCTTCATCACCAAATCCCAGATGATCATAATGAGCACCGATAACAACAGTAAACTCTGCATGATTATCTATATAACCAATTACATTATGACCTGTTCCTTCTTCATGAACCAACTCTGTTGACATATCAGCCGCCCAGCGCTGACCACTCATTAATAAATCTTTTGCTTCAGCTTTAACAAACATTACAGGAATAGAAGAAGCAGTAATCCTGTTTTTATATTCTTCCTTCGGATCATCCAGATCTTTATCAGAATTTATAAATATAACTCCTGTTGCACCTTTTGCAATAGCAGAATCAATACGTGTACGGATGTCACCTACTTCCGAATATTTTGAATGCGGTCCACCACTATCAGGTGTTCCCAATTGCATCAGAAATATTTTTCCTTTCAGATCTTTAAGTGTTGCATAATCATCATATCCCAATGATGGTGCACAGATACCAAAACCTACACTTGCAACAGCAGCATTCGCTCTTGCATTGGCAGCATAAGCCATCGGGAAATAATGTTTGCTTAATTCAAATGTAGTTCCGTTTAATACTAATTTATTTTCAGCACCTGCTTTCACCAAACGCGTAAATGGAAAATCCTGAAGATAACCATCAACACCTTTTTTCTCAAGACCAATTGAATTAAATTGTGTTATTATATATTCATAAGCCAGCTTCTCACCTTTAGTGCCGGTTTCTCTGCCTTCCATGGAATCATCTGCTAAAGCAGTTATATGTTGTTTAAGATTTTTAAGAAGCTGATCATCCTGCGCAGAGGAAGATTTAACTATTAATAAAAATATTATGAGTGACCACCTTTTCATCTATATATAGTTTTGCTGAAATTTATTAATTAATCTTTTTTAATCCTGTCATGTATTTGTAAAAACGGGATTTAACCCGGAGTATTTTCAATCATCTTTTTTAAACCATCATACATCATGCTGCTTTGCTCTGTAAGTCGTCCTTTAAAAAAATAAAACAGGGAACGCCACATAATATTGTTACCTCTTACTTTATTCTCCACGGTTAATTCGGTTTTTCCAGCAACAGGTTTAAAATACATATCCACATTATTGGAGAGAACTGCATTATCAAGGATGAAAGAATACTGTTCATCAGGTTTAATAATTGTAAGTGTTTCATTCATCTCATATTTTTCTCCTTCCTGAATCAGTATCAGTTTCCACTGACTACCGACTGTAGCAGGTTTGCCTTTGATGCTGGTGAAAGAATTAAATCCAGGCATCCATTCTTTCATTTTAGTAGTATCCTGGAAAAGGGTATAAACTTTATGAGGATCAGCATTAATAATTACTTTGTTGGTGTAAGAAATCTCAGGTTGAAACAATCCTATGGAAAAAAAAATTATCAGTAAACCGACTAATACTAATGCAATGTATTTAAAGATTTTCATTTCCTGTGATTTAGGGCAAAAGTAACTATTTGAACCAAATCTTCTTTTTAATAAATTTACCAGTGAAAACTATGGAATATATAAAACACCTTTCAAAAGATAAAGTAATGGCAGCCGTGCTGAAGAAGCAGGAACCACTGAAGTTGGTAAAGCGGAAAAATTTTTTTCATCACCTGTGTGCTTCCATTATTTCACAGCAGCTTTCGGTAAGGGTTGCAGAAGTTATTCATGGAAGATATCTGGATATTTTTGATGGGAAAGAACCTCTTCCGGAAATTGTTCTGCAGACTCCTGTTGAAAAACTCCGCAGTATTGGTTTCTCCAATGCAAAGGCTTCTTACGTTCATAACATTGCACGCTTTGCTCTGGAGCATGGACTGGACGGAAAGAAACTGCATAAGCTGGAGAATGAAGAGTTGATGGAATATCTAACTCAGATTAAAGGAGTAGGAAGATGGACTGTTGAAATGCAGATGATGTTTACACTCGGACGTGAAGATATTTTTGCAATTGATGATCTGGGAATTCAGAATGCCATGATTGCTTTATATAAACTGAAGACG
>JBDTVD010000435.1:0-2878 GCA_040007375.1 Bacteroidota bacterium
TGTGGCTGTTCTGGGTTCTGGTATTATGGGTTCGCGTATTGCCTGTCATTTTGCAAATACAGGATTAAATGTATTGCTTTTAGATATTGTTCCAAAAGAACTTACAGAAGAAGAAAAGAAGAAAGGACTTACTCCTGAATCAAAAGCATTTCGCAACAGAATTGTTAATGATGCATTGCAAACTGCTGTTAAATCCAACCCATCACCATTATATATAAAGTCTTCAGCATCATTAATTACTACTGGTAATTTTGATGATAATATGAAAGACATTGCTTCCTGCGATTGGGTGCTGGAAGCTGTGGTGGAAAATATTGATATCAAGAAGAAAGTATTTGAACAGGTAGAACGTTTCCGCAAACCGGGAACACTCATTACTTCCAACACATCAGGAATTCCTATTGCATCCATGCTGGAAAACAGGAGTGATGATTTTGTAAAACATTTCTGCGGAACACACTTTTTTAATCCACCACGTTACCTGGCATTGCTGGAAATTATTCCAACTCCGCAAACACTTCCTGAGGTAATTGACTTCTTCACTTTTTATGGAGATCGTTATCTCGGAAAAACAACAGTGCCGTGTAATGATACTCCGGCATTTATTGCCAACCGTATTGGTGTTTTTGGAATTCAATCTATGTTTCATCTTGTTGAACAAATGGGATTGAGTGTGGAGGCAGTTGATAAATTAACAGGACCTGTAATCGGTAGACCGAAGTCTGCAACATTCCGTACCTGTGATGTTGTAGGATTAGATACACTTGCTCATGTTGCTAACGGATTATATATAAACTGTGTAAACGATAGTAAGCGTGAACTGTTTAAATTACCAGGCTATGTGCAGCAGATGCTCGATAATAAATGGCTGGGTGATAAAACAAAACAAGGATTTTATAAGAAGACAAAAGTTAAAGCAGCAGATGGATCTTCTAAAACAGAAATACTTGCTCTCAATTTAAAAACACTTGAATACGAACCGCAGTCAAAAGTAAAATTTGCAACACTTGAATTGACAAAAACAATTGATTCACTAGAGCAGCGACTTCCAATTTTAGTAAGTGGAAAAGATGTTGCCGGTGATTTTTATCGTGCATCTTTTTATGGATTGTTTCAATATGTTGCTGATCGAATTCCTGAAATCACACCACAACTCAACAGAATTGATGATGCAATGAAAGCAGGTTTTGGATGGGAACTTGGTCCCTTTGAAATGTGGGATATATTAGGTGTTGAGAAATCAATTGCCGCAATGGAAGGGATGAATCTTCCTGTTGCTGACTGGGTGAAAAAAATGATTGCATCAGGCAATACTTCTTTTTATAAAGTGATAAATGGAAAAAATAATTTTTATGATATTAATTCCAATGCTTACCAGAAAATAACATCAGAAGAAAATTTTATCATCCTGAAAAATGAAAGAAATAAAACTGTCTGGAAAAATAATGGATGCAGTGTAATTGATATTGGTGATGGTGTATTATGCCTGGAGTTTCAAACAAAGATGAATACCATCGGCGGAGAAATTGTTCAGGGAGTGAGCAAAGTAATTGAGCTCGCTGAAAAAGATTTTCGTGGAGTGGTGATTGGAAATGATGGTGCAAATTTTTCTGCCGGTGCTAACCTCGGAATGGTTTTCATGATGGCTGTGGAACAGGATTTTGATGAAATTGATATGGCCATCCGTGCATTCCAGGGAATGAATATGAGAGTTCGTTACTCTTCCGTACCTGTTGTTGTTGCACCGCATGGACTTTCTTTAGGTGGTGGTTGTGAAATGGCTTTGCATGCTGATCATGTTCAGGCTGCAGCAGAATCTTATGTCGGTCTGGTGGAATTTGGCGTTGGTCTGATACCAGGTGGAGGTGGAACAAAAGAGTTTGCTTTGCGACTTTCTGATGATTTTAAGGAAGGTGATATAGAAGTTAATAACTTTCGTGAAAGATTTCTTACAATCGCAACAGCTAAAGTGAGCACTTCTGCACAGGAGGCAATGAACATGGGTATACTTAAACCTGATCGTGATAAAATAACCCTCAACCGTCGTCGTTTAATTGCAGATGCAAAGGCTGCTGTTATTGAACTGGCTGATAGTGGATACACAATGCCAGCTGCAAGAAAGAATATCAAAGTACTGGGTCGTAATGCATTAGGAATTGTTTATGCCGGAGCGAACACTATGTTTTCCGGACATTATATGACAGAATATGATAAATTTATTTCCGAAAAACTGGGTTATGTAATGTGTGGAGGCGACCTTTCTGCAGCCACATTAGTGTCAGAACAGTACTTGTTGGACCTCGAACGCGAAGTTTTTCTGAGCCTTTGTGGTGAAAAAAAGACGCTTGAAAGAATTCAGTCAATATTGACTTCCGGAAAGCCCCTTAGAAATTAAATTAAGTTAGTAAATTAGTCCCCGCCCAAAATACGCTGGAATGAAACTGTTAAAACTATTAATCATCTGTTGCCTGATGTTGCCCTATGCCGCGCAATGCCAGGAGGAAATTAAACCTGAATACGCTCCTGGTAAGGAAAGACACCGTAACAAGATTGATGAGTTAGGTCAGAAACAAGGAACCTGGAAAACCTATAATTCATTAGGGCAGCTTATCAGCGAGGTTGAATATGTTAATGATATTAAACACGGTGTAAGCAGAAAATTTTATCCATACGGAAAAGTAATGGAGGAAATTGAATACCAGTATGGCATTAAAGAAGGCGCTTATAAAAGATATTATTATTCAGGACAGGTTAAACAGGAGGGCGAATATCTCTCGGGCAAAAAAGAAAATAAATGGACACGTTATTATGATAATGGTGAAGTAGCAATTGAAGGAGCATATAAAAACAATAAGCGTGAAGGAGAGTGGAGATCATA
>JBDTVD010000436.1:0-2873 GCA_040007375.1 Bacteroidota bacterium
ATTTTTTCAATCTGTGCCACTTCTTCATCAGTAACTTTTGAAAAATGAGAGAAATCGAAACGTGTATGCTGCTCATTTACTAAAGATCCTTTCTGATTTACATGCTTTCCTAAAACCTGTTTTAAAGCAGCATGTAATAAATGTGTAGCACTGTGATTTTTTGTGATTTGATTTCTTCTTCCACCATCAACAACAGCTTTAAATGTTGCATTTACATCTTCCGGTAATGTATCAGTAAAGTGAACGATGAGATTATTTTCTTTCTGTGTATCGTTTATGCGAAGTGTTTTGTTATTATATATAATGGATCCTGTATCTCCAATCTGTCCGCCACTCTCTGCATAAAATGGAGTACGATTGAATACGAGTTGATATTGTTCCTTGCTTCCCTTCTTTACTTTACGGTATTTCACTATCTCCACTTCTTCCTGCAATGAATCATAACCTGTAAATTCAACAGCATCAGCATCACGAACAGTCATCCAATCGTCCGTACTTACGTTAGCTGCTTTTCGTGAACGAGACTTTTGTTCTTCCATGCATTTATTAAATCCATGCATATCGACTTCCACATTTTTTTCGCGTGCCATCAATTGTGTGAGATCGATTGGAAATCCATATGTATCGTACAACTCAAATGCAAAAGCACCATCTATAACATTACCTTCATAACTTTCAAATTTCCGGATTCCCGTTTCCAGTGTACGCAGGAAAGAGGACTCTTCTTCCATCACCACTCTTGCAACAAAATCCTGTTGTGCTTTTAATTCCGGAAATACTTCTTTAAACTGATCCGCTAATATTCCTACCATCCTGCATAAAAATGGTTCTCTTAAATTTAAAAATGAATATGCATAACGTACTGCACGTCTTAAAATACGACGGATAACATAACCTGCTTTTACATTGGATGGCAACTGACCATCAGCAATAGCAAAAGAAATTGCACGTATATGATCGGACATTACACGCATGGCAATATCTGTTTTCTCAGCAGCACCATATTTTATTTTCGATTCCTCTGATATATATTGTATCATCGGTTGAAAAACATCAGTATCGTAATTCGACTGCTTCTGTTGCATTGCCATACACAGACGCTCGAATCCCATTCCTGTATCCACATGCTTAGCAGGTAACGGTTCCAGAGATCCATCAGCCTTCCTGTTAAACTCCATGAATACATTATTCCATATCTCCACTACTTGCGGATGACCCACATTCACTAAATTTTTTCCCGGAACTTTTTTTATTTCCTCCTCATCACGCAGATCAACATGTATTTCTGAACACGGACCACATGGACCCTGATCTCCCATCTCCCAGAAATTATCTTTTTTATTTCCACGGAGGATACGATCTTCAGCTATATATAATTTCCAGAAATCGTAAGCATCCTGATCAAATGCCAATCCTTCTTTTGCATCACCTTCAAAAACCGTAACATATAATTTATCTTTCGGAAGTTTATATATATCAGTTAAAAGTTCCCATGCCCATTCAATCGCTTCCTTTTTAAAATAATCACCAAACGACCAGTTGCCCAGCATTTCAAACATGGTATGATGATAAGTATCCACACCTACTTCTTCCAGGTCGTTATGCTTACCACTAACACGTAAACATTTCTGTGTGTCGGCCACGCGTTTGTATTTGGCAGGCTGATGGCCGAGGAAAATTTCTTTAAACGGTGCCATTCCTGAATTGTTAAACATCAGGGTTGGATCATTCTTTACTACCATTGGTGCAGAAGGAACAATCTGGTGGCCTTTACTGCGGAAGAAATCGAGGAAGGTTTGCCGGATCTGGCTGGAAGTCATCATACTGAAATTTGCAAGTGTTGCTTTCTGTTTTTTTAATAATATTGTGAGAGTGATAAATGCAGGTGAGCCGGCAATTTATTACGGTCGCCAAAGTTAGAATATAATGCCTAAAGCCAAATATTACTTTAACACCAATTCGCTTCGTTATGAAAAGGTAGTTGTGAGCTTCCGCAAGAGGGCACTTCGCGTTCTGGGCTGGCTGGCAACTGCGTCAGTTTTTGGATCAATTACTATTCTGCTGGCATACTCCTATCTTGATTCTCCGAAGGAAAAGCAATTGAAACGGGAGCTGAACCAGATGCAGTTGCAGTATGAAATTTTACAGCAGCGGATGAATCTTGCTTCCAATGTGCTGAGTGATCTGGCGAAACGTGATGACCAGGTTTACAGGGTGATTTTTGAAGCGGAACCTATTAATGAATCTGTGCGGACAGCAGGTTATGGTGGCATTAACCGTTATAAGGAACTGGAGGGTTATAATAATTCAGAACTGATGACGACAACCAGCAGGAAGATTGATCAGCTTTCACGGCAATTATATATACAGAGTAAATCGTATGAAGAAGTGTTTGATCTTGCCAAAAAGAAAAATGAATTGCTTGCTTCCATTCCGGGAATACAACCTGTTGCCAATAAAGATCTCACACGTATTGCATCAGGATTTGGTTATCGCATTCATCCGATTTATAAAACAAGCATGATGCATGAAGGTCTTGACTTTACTGCAACGATAGGCACAGAAATTTACGCAACAGGAAATGGTGTGGTGGAAAAAACAGAAGCATTTGGAAGAGGTTATGGCAACAACGTAATAATAAATCATGGTTTCGGTTATAAGACATTGTATGCGCACATGAGTAAGTTTAATGTACGGCAGGGACAACGGATTAATCGTGGAGATTTGCTTGGATATGTTGGAAATACAGGATCATCAACCGGTCCTCATTTGCATTATGAAGTATGGAAAAATGGAACGAAGATCGATCCGATTAATTTCTTCTTCAATGATCTTACACCGGAACAATATGAGAAAGTGGTTGAGATTGCATC
>JBDTVD010000437.1:0-2847 GCA_040007375.1 Bacteroidota bacterium
CCGGATTACTCGTAGAACTTGCAAAGAAAAAAGCTACACCTGCTGATACACTTAATCCTCCGGCAAGCCAGTATTTATATTGCGTCAGGAGTTTTAATCCCATCGGTCCCGCAGGAGATGCAGCAATGATATTCCTTACTTCATTAACTTCCATTACAGGTGGTTCTTTTTTCGCCTTTGCAAAATACCTGTTCAGCATTTGCCCTGTATCTTCGTTTTCTTCCATTTTCTAAAACATTATTTAGATAATTTAACAGTCTCCGCTTCCTCTATTATTTTCTTCAGCGATTCGCGTCCACGGCTGATGCGTGATTTAACACCGCTCAATGTGCCTCCTTGTATTGTACAGATTTCCTCCTGAGAAAACCCTTCAATTTCAAACAATACAATAGCTTCTCTTACTATCAATGGTAAACAACTCAATGCCGTATATAAATCTTTTACTTCCAGTGATTGTGCAGTATCAATATTATTGGCTGGAACATTAAGCATTATTTTTTCATCATAATCAACATAACGGTTTTGTTTTTTATGTAGATCTGTAATTAATCGGCTGGCTGTTTTAAAAAGATAATATATAAAGGATTCTTTTTTCTCAATACTGTCAAATTTCTCATACACTTTCAATACGGTTTCACTCACAATGTCTTTTACATCAGCCCTGCTGTATACAACAGACTGCACATAACGTGTAAGCCTCACGTGCGACTGATTGTATAGAACCATAAATTCTTCCTGCCTGGAAGAGGTAATTTTATCCATATAACAGTATCCGGGTATATGCAGTAGGAGAAAGTAGTAGCGTAAAAGTTGCATGAAAATATAAAATATATTCCATCGAAATAAGATTCTTTCTACTCACCTTTGTGCAAAGTATGAAAGGGTTTCGCGGATTCTTATTCCTCACTGTTTTCAGTGTGTGTTGTTATATGGGTGCGTCAGCGCAACAGGTCGAATTCAGGAAGGAGAATTTTCCCGGTCGTGAGAAGGAGTTTGCCGTTGCTAACCAGGCATATCTCAACGGTATAAAGCTGATGAGAGAAAATGAAGAGAATTATTTTCTGGCTAAAAGCGAATTTGAAAAAGCATGGTTGTTTAATCCTGATCATGCAGTGGTTAATTATTATCTGGGGATTTGTTATTTAAGAAGTAGTGAAAAGTATAAAGCAAAATCATATTTTCAAACTGCTTACCATCTCAATAATCAGATCGACCCTCACATCCTGTTTTATCTTGCTTCCTGTTACCAGTTGGAATCTGTTTGGGATTCAGCATTGATTTATTATAATCTATATGAACAGAATTTTACACTCAGTAAAAATCCTGAAGAATGGAATATTACTGAAAAGAGAAAGCAGGAAAGTAAAAACGGATTGCTGCTCAGCCTGAAAAAATCAGAAACAATAATTAAAAATCTCGGTCCGGGTATTAATACTGCCTTTGCTGAATATACTCCTTACATTACAACAGATGAAAAAAAAATGTTCTTTACATCACGCCGTGAAGGAACAACAGGAAATAATTTGGATGCTCATGATGGATTGTATTTTGAAGACATTTATATATCGGATAAAGTGAACAATGAATGGATGCCTGCTGTAAACGCCGGAACAAATATTAATACACGCTCTCATGATGCAGTATGTGGAATTTTCCCTGACGGACATACGATGATCATTTTCAAAGGCAATATTAATGGTGGTGATTTGTTTTATGCAAGGTATGAAAACGGCGAATGGTCCCGGCCACTTGATTTTGGGAATAATATAAATACAGAATATCATGAGTCTTCTGCATGTCTTTCATCCGATGGAAAAAAATTGCTGTTTGTAAGCGACAGGCCTGGTGGTTTCGGAGGACGTGATATATATGAAAGTAATTTTGACGTATCAGCAAATGAATGGGGTGAAGCAGTTAATCTCGGCAAAGAAATAAATACTGTTTTTGATGAGGAAGGTGTCTTTCTTCATCCAGATGGTAAAACTTTGTTTTTTGCATCCAACGGTTTGCAAACGATAGGTGGTTATGATATTATGAAAAGCAGTCGAGTTAATGGTGCATGGACTACACCTGTTAACCTGGGCATTCCAGTTAATACTCCTGATGATGATGTATTTGTTTCTGTATCAGGAAACGGGAAGAACATTTATCTTTCATCTAACAGGAAAGGTGGATATGGTGAAAAAGATATATATATGGCCAGTGTGAACGGAGCGGAAACGAAGAGTAATATGTTCATGCTTACCGGCGAAGTGCTGGAAGAGGAAACCGGAAAACCAATAGAAGCACATATTGATCTGATTGATTTATCGAAAAATGAAAAGATCGGAACGTATGATAACGATAAGGAAACAGGTAAGTATGTGATTCCACTTCCTGCAGGAGTAAAATACGGAACAGTTGTTTATACAGATGGATATCTTTTCGAATCAGAAAATGTGGAGGTGAGTGATACTGCTTCTTATGCCGAAATAAAACATGTTACACACCTGAGAAAAATTGAGTCGGGGCTCATCGGAAGAATGAATAATATATTTTTTGAAACCGGTAAAGCAACCATACTTCCCACTTCTTCCAATGAACTGGATCGCATTGCTGCATTTCTCACCATTAACAAAACTATTAAAATCGAAATCCAGGGACATACAGATAATGTGGGTGATGAAGCAAAGAATATGCTTTTGTCAACGCAACGTGCAGAAGCTGTTTACCTGGAATTACTCACCAGAAAAATTTCACCGCAACGACTTTCTTACAAAGGCTTTGGCGAATCGCAACCAGCAGCAGATAATGCAACGGAAGCCGGAAGAAAATTAAACCGCAGAATAGAATTTGGTATTTTAGAAA
>JBDTVD010000438.1:0-2822 GCA_040007375.1 Bacteroidota bacterium
TCCGCCTCATGAAATTGTTCATCCCGGACGCGGAGAGCACCGTCCGCCTCATGAAATTGTCCATCCAAGTCGTGGTGAGCACTAGCCACTCAAAAAATTACCCACCGTATCAGCTTTTTTTTTCTTGATACTTGATACTTGATACTTGATACTAAAAAAGGCAAACGATCAGTCTGCCTTTTAAAATTATAAATTGAAGTCTAATCTTAATTCACCACAGGAAGAAAAGAATATTTCTTACCAAACTCCAGCATCTCCTCTAAAAACGATTCAGGATATTCCACCTTCACATCCTTAATAGTTTCTCCATCCATTACCGGAACCAATCGTGGTTGTATAAAACCATTGTAAGGTGCAATGTTTAATTTCTCATAACGCTTATGCACTTCTGTAAGTAAAGCCTGATCTACTTTAACACCATAATTTTCAATCAGGTTTTTTCCTGCTTCAAAATCACCTTCTGATTTCAGACGCTGAATTTCTTTTAATAACTCACCAAATAAAGTACGTAGTTTATTGTAATCATTAATTACGATGTAAGTATTTCCATCGCGCACTACTTTCTCTACTACTTTATCTTTTGCACCTTTATCAGTAACCCATGCAGCAATCAACTGGCGGTTACGCATGTGTGCTTCTTCCAGATCATGTCCTGGTTCTATACGATACAACTGCGTCATCAATCCATTTAATAAATACGAATCATATTCAGCTTTACCAACATCTGTTGAATTAGTAACACCAATATCAACCAGCTTCTGATCCATTATATAATACAGAGCCACCAGATCAGCACGCGCTTCTTCCAGTGCACTTGCATAATTCTTTAATGTTTTATCAGTAGTACCAACACCAGGGTTAATCTGTCCTGATGCATGACCAATTACCTCGTGCATATCAGTATGTAAATCACCTGCAAGAGCTGCATACTTACGATAACGTTCTTTCACTTCTTCACTGCTTCCGAATTCATCAATCATCGGGCTTTTTGCTTTTGCGAAGTTGTATGCTTTTACAATGTTACCTAATGAAACAGATTTTGATCCATGTGTTTCGCGTATCCACTCATTGTTTGGTAAGTTAATTCCGATAGGAGTAGAAGGAGCAGCATCACCACACTCTGTAATAACAGTAATTACTTTTGCAGAAATACCTTTTACCGTTTTCTTTTTATGCTCAGGCATAATGGTTGAATGATCTTCAAACCACTGTGCTTCTTTGGAAATTGCAGCAATACGTTTTGTTGCTTCCATATCTTTTAAAGAAACCACTGATTCAAAACTTCCTTTTTTATTTAATGCATCAGCATACACTTCTATAAAACCATTTACAACATCTAAACGCGATGAAGTATCACTCACCCAACTGATAGAATAATCATCAAAGTCTTTCGGAGCACCTGTTTTGTAAAACTGAATAAGTTTTGTCAGTGTTTGTTTCTGAGTTTCATTTTCAGCAACTGTTACTGCTTTTTCCAACCAGTAAATAATTTTATCAATTGCTTGTGTATACATGCCACCAGACTTCCACACTTTCTCTACAATCTTTCCATTTTCCTTTACCAGTTTTGAATTTAATCCCCAGGGTGATTTATCGCCAGGATGTGCAGCTTCCAGGTTATTGTAAAAATCTTCCGCTTCTTTCTGAGTAACACCTTCATAAAAATTATTTGCAGATGCTTTTACATTATCAGTTCCTTTGCTGAGATCCACCATTTTTCCATCCACATTAGGATCGAAAATCGCCTTCTGCATTAAATCAAGATATGCTTCTTTTGTCATTCCATCCAATGGTAAACGGGAAGCATCACTTCCATCAACCAACTGTTTGAAATAATCGAAGCTGCATTCCGGAATCATTTTTACAGATGCATAATGATGATGAACACCATTGGAGAAGAAAAACCGCTTGCAATAGGTTTCAAACTTTTTGTAATCATCAGCATTCTTATCTCCTGAATACGTTTCAAGGATGTCCTCCAGTGTTTTCCTGATGCGGAGGTTGTGCTTGTATTTCTGATCATAAAAAATATCACGGCCTGAAAGTGCGGCTTCACTCAAATAGTAAGCAAGTTCTTTTTGCTGGAGTGTAAGTTCATCGAATCCTTCAATCTGGTAACGCAATACCTGGATATCAGCAAATCGGTCAGCCATGTAATTGAAACCGGATTCTTTGGCTTCTGTCTTTTCTTCAGCAGGTTTTTCATTATTCCCGCAGGAAGCAATGATTAACACTACCGGAAAGGACCATAATTTTAAACAGTTACGGATCATTTTATATTTCGTTTAGTAGTGGCGAATCTAGCTGAATTCCTTTGTAGTGTAAAATGGATTCGACGAACAGGTGAGCTTATACGATGTGGGTAATTTGAATGCAGAATTTTGTTGACTTCAATCATAATAACCCGCGCTCTCTTGATCCTCTTTTTGTTTCACGCAGAGATCGCTGAGAAGCAGAGAACACAGAGGTAAAACTTGCTGTAATTAACACTAACTCCTGACTCCTGACAACTATTTACTTTTTACTCCGAACTCCGAACTCCAAACTCCAAACTCCCATCTCCCATCTCCCATCTCACATCTCCCATCTCCCATCTCCCATCTAACATCTAACATCTCACATCTCACATCTAACATCTAACATCTCACAAAGTAAACCGGTAAATTTCCCACAAAACGATACCAGTACAAACAGCAATGTTCAGCGAATGCTTGGTGCCTGCCTGCGGAACTTCAAGAGTGAAATCACATTGAAGAATTACTTCCTGACTTACACCATCCATCTCATGACCAAAAACCAATGCAAGAGGAAATTTAATGTTA
>JBDTVD010000439.1:0-2800 GCA_040007375.1 Bacteroidota bacterium
TTTACCATCATAATAAACTACTGTAATGAAAACTTCAAAAGAGGAAATCAAAAAAGAAAAAGTCAGCAAACGTATTGATAAGCTGGATCCTAATAACAATAAAAATAAAGAGAACTCTCTTATAGTAAAACGACGTGGCAAAAAAGTTCACGACGATGGTTTTGAACATCGCACGAGTTCTGAGACTGCATAGGTTTTTAATGCTTTTCGTAATTATCTTACAAATGAGATTGTAAGTAGTATAATCAGCTTTGATAAATGACTTCCGGCGTAAATTTTAGTAAACACCGGTATCATGATGAAACGCTGTTACTATTTATTCCAGGTATTATCTCTTCTGATAATTCTTTCTCCAGGAAAGTCTCACGCACAGAGTGGCACTGACTTCTGGTTTGCACCACCTGATATTACTGACTTGCATAATGCACCAGGAGGTGAGCCCATTTATTTGCTTGTTTCTTCCATGGGACAAGCTGCTACGGTAACTATTTCGCAACCGGCAAATGCGTCGTTTAATGGAGGTTCTCCCATTGTTTTGAATATTGTTGCAGGTAAATCTGCACGTCTTAACCTGACTCCTTACAAGGCATTTCTGGAAACACGACCAACAAATTCTGTTGTAAATACTGGTTTACGAATTGTTTCAACAACGCCTGTTACTACTTATTATGAAATTGCAAATACCAACAACACAGATATATTTGTTTTAAAAGGAGCTAATGGATTGGGTAATGAGTTTTATATTCCATTACATAAGCATGCACCTTTTTATAATCACACGTTTGCTTCACCACATCCGGCTTTTGCTTCTTTTGATATTGTAGCAACTCAAAACAATACTACTGTTACTATATATTCCCCTGTTCCTGTAGATGGACATCCTGCATTGCAGCAGTTCAGCATTATATTAAATCAGGGACAAACTTATTCCTGTGGATATACGGGAATTAATTATGAGCAACCATCCACACATCCATCAGGTGCAGTGGTGTTGGCCGATAAACCTGTTGCAATAACTGTTAAAGATGATTCTAATCAGAATCCTTCCGGTGGTTGTTATGATTTATTGGGAGACCAGATTGTACCTGTGAATGCAATCGGTACAGATTACATTGCTGTTAAAGGTTCATTGAATCCAACAGGTGATGAAAGTGTAATGATCACTGCAACACAAAACAATACACGTATCTATCTTAATGGAAGTTCAACTGCTATTGCAACTTTATTTGCAGGAGAATATTTCAGAGTAGATATAGATTCACTTGCTTCCGGATCCAATAACTCTATATATATTAATGCCAGCCATCCTGTTTATGCAATGCATGTAACCGGTTTTGGTTGTGAGATGGGTGAGGCTATTCTTCCTCCTCTCAATTGTGCCGGATCGCACCAGGTGAATTTTGTTCGCTCCAGCTCAGAATCGTTTTTTGTAACGCTTCTGGTGCGAACAACTTCAGTAAATAATTTCTCCATAACAGGACCCGGAACTGCAACGATTAATCCTGCTTCATTTGCAACTGTTCCGGGAACAGGTGGTGTATGGAAAGCATGCAGGATTCAATATAATACCACAGAAATACCAGTTGATTCCACATTCAGTATTACTAATTCATCAGATGTTTTTGCGATGGGAATTATTAACGGAGGTGCAGCAACCGGTTGCCGTTATGGTTATTTCTCGGAGTTTGTTGCACCGATTACTGTTAGTGCTGGTATTAATGAATCAGTTTGTGCAAATGATACTGCACAATTAAATGGTTCTGTTTCGGGAGGATCAATTACAGGAGTATGGACATCAAATGGAACAGGTGCATTTGTACCAAATAATACTACACTGAATGCTTTATATATACCAAGTGTTGCTGATGCTTCAGTTGGAACGATAACACTCACACTTACATCAACAGGTTCATGTACTCCACAATCAGCACAAAAAATATTAACCATAACTCCAGCACCAACTGCAAATGCTGGTGTTGATCAGAACATCTGTAAAAACAATACTACAGTTACTTTAAATGGAAGTGTTACTGTTGCTTCTGGTGGTGTATGGTCGGGAGGAAGCGGAACGTACTCTCCATCCAACAGCGCACTGAATGCTAATTATATTCCTGCACAGTCAGAAATCACAGCAGGAAGTGTTACGCTTACTTTAACAACTGTTGGAAACGGAATCTGTAATCCTGTTTCAGATAATGTCAAGA
The DNA here is from genome assembly GCA_040007375.1 of Bacteroidota bacterium. Lineage (GTDB taxonomy): Bacteria > Bacteroidota > Bacteroidia > AKYH767-A > OLB10 > JANOXC01. The sequence continues at coordinate 2,205 of JBDTVD010000439.1, forward strand.
TAACTTTTACATCAATACCAACTGTTGATGCAGGTGCAAATAAAACGGCTTGCTCAAACAATCCTGCAGTTACATTAAGTGGATTTGTAAATGGTGCATCAGGTGGAATATGGACAGGAAACGGTGGATCATTTTCTCCGGGACCAGGATCATTAAATGCTGTATACACTCCATCAGCAACAGAAATAAGCAGTGGAAGTACGATGCTGCATTTAACAACCACTGGTAATGGAAACTGTAATTCTGTTAGTGATAGTATGATAATTACTTTCACTTTACCTCCTACATCCAATGCAGGAACGGATCATACTGTTTGCGCAAACAATGCAGCTGTATCTTTAAGTGGAAGTGTTACAATTGCAACTGGCGGACAATGGTCGGGAGGATTGGGAACATTCAGTCCGGGAAATACAACACTGAATGCTATATATAATCCAACGGTTGCTGAAATAAACAGTGGAAGCATTACACTAACTCTTTCCACCACAGGAAACGGTACTTGCAGTGCTGTTACAGATAATGTGATTATCAACTTTACCGCAGCACCTTCTGTTACAGCGGGTATTTTGGATTCAGGAGTTGTTTTATCGTATGTA
>JBDTVD010000440.1:0-2783 GCA_040007375.1 Bacteroidota bacterium
GTGGAAACTTGTTTTTATTCATGGCAATGGTAACGGCAGATTAAAATCATCTATAAGGAAAGAGCTTTCTGAACATGGAATCCGTTTTACCGATGGACCATTTGAAAGATATGGTGGTGGTGCAACAGAAGTGTTGTTCTGATATAAAATTTATTCCAACGGCTTTACAACATTCAGATGTTTAACGGTAACATTTTTATTTCCGTCTTCCAGTTCAATATCCAAAGCAAAACTTCCTGGTAATTTCGCTGCATCGGTGAGCAATGCACTTTGTTTCGTATCATACTCAAATAAAAACCATTTCTCATCCACCTTACATTGGTACCTTTTAACACCGGAAAGATTATCCGTGATCTTTATTATATATAATAATTTTCCACTGACGGTATCTATGCTGAATGTGGTTTCCTTAATCTTTGGTGAAACAGTGTCCAGTGCAAGAGTAAAATAACCGGGTCTTCTGGATGATGCAATAATTTTATTTTCTTTTAATGTTCCTCCAACAGAGCTGATGAATTTAGTGGTAGGTGTGGTTGCAACTACATTTATTTTATCCGACAGATCCTTCCATTTTACTGGTACATTAAAATAAACCTGGAATGGCTTGTGAAAAATCATTCCCGGTTTCCCGACTTTCACAATTGCAATTCTTCCTGATTTTTTATCTCTGCTTAGTTCAGGATAATCCACTGTTTCATAAAATGAACCTTCTTTAATTTCAACACCTGAATCATTCCACTTCTGTGCAATCAGTTTATTTGGATAAGATAATGTCGTAATCTGCTTAATCTGTTTTGTGTTTTCTCTTCTTTTTAAATAGAAATGAAGAGTTGTATGATTTCCATTTGCATCACTCACTATTAAATGCACAGCAGTAATTTCCTCCTTCTTACAATGAATCCAACCTGTTCCACTTTTGCTGAATATATCACATTTATTTCCCGGCAATGAAAAATTCCGGTGAGCAATTACCTGGTCTGCTACCTTTTTACTGTAATCAATATGAGCATTCACAAATCTGGTCTGATCAAAATTCATTCTGTTAAATCTGTACTGATATACTGTATCATTTCCTGCTATTAGTAATGATGAATAAATTCCCAGGTCTGACTGAACACTGTCATTCATGAAATCAGAACATTCCACTGCAACAGCAACTGAATCGTAATCAATAGAAATTGTATCATTGTTGTTTATGCTGAGATTAGGATAATCAGCATCAGAATACATTCCCGAACCATAATTATATATACTGATACTTCTGATCAACGGTGGAATAGTATCATCAATATGCCAATCGTACAACAAGGGATTTAATGGTTCCTCCGTTAACTGATCACGTATTTCGAAATGCAGATGTGGTGCTTCACTTCCTCCACTGTTTCCGCTCCAGGCAATCTGCATTCCTTTCTTTACAGGAAAAAAAGTACTGTCAGGAAAAAATTCAGATTCGAACGACTGATTCCTGTATTGCATTGCTACAACCGAATCAGCAAGAGGTGACATAAATCCGGAAAGATGTCCATACACAGTCAGTACATTTCCTGCATGCATAATATATATGGCTTTACCATAACCTACAGCACTTACTTTAACACGATATATATAACCATCATCCACAGCAAAAACGGGCAGACCTTCCTTACCTTCTGTTTTAATATCAATACCTGAATGAAAATGATCATCACGTATTTCACAAAAATTACCAGCGAGACGTAATGGAATATTTAATGGTGAACAAAAACGACCTGATGTGTTTTGTGCTGAAACAAATAAAGCAGACAGCATCAGAACAATAAAGATACTGCTGAAGCGGCCGGAAATCATCAGTCGATCAATTCAAACTTATTATTGTTGAATACTGCAACAGCACGACCTTTCATTTCCTTTCCATTAAAAGGTGAATTGGAGGAAAGGGATTTACTTTTACTTACATCAAACTTCCAGTTAACTCCTGAATGAAAAAGTGTGAAACATGCTTTCTCACCTTCCTTAATTTCAGGAACTGACATGCGCAATATCTTCCGTGGCTGAATGGTTATTTTATCAATAATTTTTACGATTGATGCAACTCCTTCCATTGCCCTATTCATCACAGCAAAACTTGTTTCGAGGTTAGTAATTCCATGCGTTGCAAAATCCCATTCTACTTCTTTCGATTCTCTATCACCTGGAGTATGATCACTTACTATTACATCAATTGTTCCATCTGCAACAGCTGATCGTAATGCTTCCACATCACTTTTTGAACGCAAGGGAGGTTTAACTTTATAATTAGTGTCAAAATCATCGAGCAGTTCATCAGATAATAAAAGATGATAAGAACTCACTTCCGCTGTAACAGCAATACCTTTTTTCTTTGCCATCCGTATTGCATCCACAGCAGCCTGAGTTGACACTCCTGAAATATGAACAGGCACTTCTGCATACTCACTCAACAACACATCACGGTTCACAGCAATTTCTTCAGCAATGGAAGGTGATCCTTTAAAACCAAGCAACGTAGTATTTTTACTTTCATTAGCCTGAAGTTCGCCGGATAAATTTCTATCATCAGCATAGGTAAAAACCGGTGCATCAATATTACCTGCATATTGCAACAGGCGAAGCATCACTCCACTGTTATTCACTGTTCGCTGATCATCAGTAAATGCAACTGCACCTCCCTGTTTCATATCAAAAAGCTCCGCCATTTCCTTTCCTTCCCGTTTAACAGTAAGACAACCTGCAGGAAATATATCTGTAATATGATTTCTTCCTGCAGACTTTATATATTCAACTGC
>JBDTVD010000441.1:0-2769 GCA_040007375.1 Bacteroidota bacterium
CAGGCTGATGTTAAAAATCTGAAAGATGAACTGGTGTGCAGAGGATTTATTACATGGCAGATTAAGAAATGGGAAAACGTTAGAACTAAATTATGAAAAAGGAAATTATAAATTCAAAATTATAAATTATAAATGTTGGACGTTTACATTCTACGCATACTCTGCGTTAAACACGTGAACGAAATTCTAAATTATAAATTAGAACTGAATGTTGAAGTTGTCAATCATAATCGACCATAACAATCATAAATATCAGCGTTCCATTTATCACTTTACTCCGAAATCAAAGCTCATTACTCATACCTACTCCGAACTCCGAACTCATTACTCACAACTAAATCGTATTTTAGCGACAAATTAAAATTACTATGAGAATTACCAAATTTGTATTGCTGCTCCTGTTCATTATGCCAATAATGAGTCATGCTCAAATAGCTCCTACAACTGTTGATGAATACAACATCGGAAGTGTGGGCTACAAAATGCTGCTCACCATGAAAGTGGATCTGAAGGCAGGTTATAAAGTTATTAATTATGATACCTATGAATATGCAGATCGTAAAGCGGAGTTCAAAGGGCTTTTGCGTGATGGTGAAAATAAACCATGTGCTATGATAATGGTGTATCAGAAATTAAGAGGTGCACCTGAATATTACTGCATTCCAACTCCTGATGCACCTGAAGCATTATGGGATCGTTTTCGCATCAGTTTAACAGGAGAAACAGATAGCAAACAGGAGCAGATGCAATTCTTCGCATTTGTATTTGCTAAAGCGATGATGTATTTCTCAGGAAAATAAAACCCGGAAACGACAAGCATTTTTTTATTCATTCAATAGATGCGGAGAGTAATTATTCTGATACTTTGCGGATGCTTATTAATTCCTGATTTATCTTTTTCACAGGATAAAAAAAAACACAAACGACATATCAGTACTCCGGAATTATGGTGGGCTGCCGGACATATTTTCATTGCACATAAAGCATTTCGTATTACCCGTGAAGTATTAGCAGTTACAGAAGTTGTAAAGCAAAATAGAGAACTGGATAACGATTCACATGGAGGACAGTTAGATGCTTTCCGACACAGTTACTGGATGGCCAGACTGGCTCAAAAAATTAATCCACGCAAAGCCCAGAAACTTGGTCTTGCACATGAGAAAGGGAATTATATAGACTTTAAAAAGCACAGAACTGAAGACGGCATTCTTCCTGATAAAATAAGTTCTGCAATGGATCTTTACAACAATGAAAGAGGTCTGACATTAGGTTTTGAGAACAGGACTACAGATGCTGATTCATTGAAGTTACTGATCATTCAGGCAATACGTAATGGAAATATGATCATCATTTATAAAGACAGTGCCGGAAATTACCTGCAGTGTAATGATTCCCTGATCAACCTTTCAGAATATCAGAATACCTGGAGCATTCCGAAATGTCTGATTCCATCCTCCCGCAAAAGGCGTTAATAATTTCACAAAAGGTTCACCAAAGGGCAGCTTCATTGTCCTATTTTTGAAACTCGTTAAAAATCCAACAAACATGAAATTAAAATATGCGTTAATAGTACTGTTTACTATGTACTATACCGGTATCGCTATTGCTGAAGATACAAAGGGTATACAGTTCCGTCACATTACACTGGAGGAAGCAGTTGCAGCAGCTAAGAAAGAACATAAGTATGTTTTTGTACATGGTTTTGCCGACTGGTGTTCGCATTGTAAAACGATGGCAGAAACAGTTTATACAGATTCTCTTTTAGGTAAATTTTATAATGAGAATTATGTATGTCTGAAAATTGATATGGAGAAAGAAGGTAAAGAGCTGGCCAAGAAAATGCGTATCAATTCATATCCTGCTTTAATTTATTTTGATGAGAATGGTGGAGTAGTGCATCGTGCAAAAGGAGAGCGTAAAATTCCGGAAATGGCAGAGATGGGAAGAGATGCAAAAGATCCGAAGAAAAATATGCGTTATTATGAAAATACTTTTAATGCAGGAACAGCAACAATACAGGAAAGTTATATATATCTGCGTTTACTGGGAATGGCAGGAGTTGACAATCAGTATAAACTGAACAGCTTTCTTTCAAAGCAGCCACTTGATCAGCTTACAACACCTGAATACTGGCGTTTCATTTCTGATTTTCTTACAGATCCAACACTTGCCATTGCACAAACTTTCATGGATAATAAAAAAGCATTTGAAGCAAAATTTACGGCTGATAGTGTGAATTCAAAAATTACAGGTATGTATATTTCCGATATGATGAAGAAAATTCAGAAACTGGATACCATGGCCTACGAACAACAGAAGATGGGTCTGATGCATTCTAAACTGGATATAGCTGAAAAGATTTGTGCTTATGCTGACCTTACTACTTTCCGTATTAAAGCACAATGGCCACAATATATAGCTGCTGCTCCTGCATTTATAGAAAAGTATTGTGCAACCGATGCAAAGAAATTAAATGAAGCAGCACAACAGTATGCAGAAAGAGCAAGTGATCCTAAAGATATTGCCAATGCAGAAAAGTGGGCGAAGAAATCTGTTGAGCTGATGGATATATATAAATACAACATGACACTTACTTCTGTTTTAGTGAAAGCAGGAAAGAAAGAAGATGCACTTGCAACGGCCAAACATGCACTGGAATTAGGTAAGAAAGCTAATATAGATACCAAGCAGGTGATGTTGGTGATTGAGAAAATGGAAACACCTTAGAAGGGAATTATAAATTCTAAATTAGAAATTAGAAATTATTTT
>JBDTVD010000442.1:0-2754 GCA_040007375.1 Bacteroidota bacterium
ATGTTGGTGCAGAGATTGGAAATTATTTAAGCGAACATGCTGCTGAAGTTTCTTCCTTTAATGTGGTAAAAGGTTTTTTAAATCTGGTTGTAAATAATTCTGTTTGGCTTTCTGTTTTTAATGATGTTGCAGAAGATAAATCATACGGTATTTCAGAACCAGATTCTTCATTTGTTGATGCTCCTGTTCTCGTGGAATATTCTTCACCAAATACCAATAAACCTTTACATCTCGGACATGTTCGGAACAATCTTCTTGGATATGCTGTTGCGGAAATTTTAAAGGCAACAGGAAACCATGTGAAGAAAGTAAATCTTGTTAATGATCGTGGAATTCACATCTGCAAAAGTATGCTTGCCTGGAAGAAATATGGCAATGGTGAAACACCTGAATCATCAGGAATGAAAGGTGATCATTTGGTGGGTAAATATTATGTGGAGTTTGATAAGATAAATAAAGAAGAAGTTGCATCACTTGTAACAAATGGCAACAGTGAAGAGGATGCAAAAAAGAAAGCACCTGTAATGCTTGAAGCCCAGGAGATGTTACGTAAATGGGAAGCAAATGATCCGGAAACAGTTGCATTGTGGCAGAAGATGAATACATGGGTGTATGCAGGATTCGACACTACTTATAAAATGATGGGTGTTGATTTTGATAAAATGTATTATGAATCTCAAACCTACATTTTAGGAAAAGAAATTGTTCAGGAAGGATTGGATAAAGGTGTTTTTTTTAAAAAGGATGATGGATCGGTGTGGGTGGATTTAACGGATGAAGGTCTTGATCAGAAATTGTTATTGCGTAGTGACGGTACCTCTGTATATATAACGCAGGATCTTGGTACATCACGTTTACGTTACCAGGAAACTCATTTCAGTAGATTGATTTATGTGGTAGGGAATGAACAGGATTATCACTTCAAAGTTTTAAAACTTGCATTAAAGAAATTAGGTTACGACTGGTGGAACGATCTGCATCATCTTTCCTATGCAATGGTTGATCTTCCAAGTGGTAAAATGAAATCACGTGAAGGAACTGTTGTAGATGCTGATGAGTTGATGGAAGAGATGATCAGTGAAGCAAAAAGGATTACTAAGGAATTGGGAAAGCTGGATGATCTTGCATCTGATGAAGCAGAGCAACTATATAAAACTATTGGACTTGGTGCTTTGAAGTATTATATATTGAAAGTGGATCCGGAAAAAAGAATGATGTTTAATCCGGAAGAGTCTATTGATTTCAACGGACATTCGGGCCCGTTTATTCAATCTGCTTATGTAAGATGTCGTTCTGTAATGCGTAAAGGTGATAGTGTTACATCTTTAAAAAATTATAAAGATTTTGATCCTTCTTTTTATAATGCGTTGGAGAATAAGGAAAGAGATTTATTAAAAAATGTTTTGCGTTATCCGGAAGTGCTTGATGAAGCGGCAGAACGATTCAGTCCTGCAGTAATTGCAAATTATGTTTATGAACTGGCAAAGGCATATAATGGTTTTTATCATGAACATGCAGTGGTAGATGCTGAAAATGTGGAAGCAAGTTTATTCCGTTTGAAGCTGACAGAACAAACAGCACGTGTATTGAAAATGGCTCTTGCATTACTTGGAATTAATGTTCCGGAAAGAATGTAGTAATGAAAACACGTACTTCATCTCACAAAATATATATTGCTGTTTCTTTGTTATTGTTTTTTGTTTTGACAGGATTTAACAGGAAGGAATATAAAAGAAAATCTATTTTAAATATGGTGAAGATACCGGGATTGCAAACCGGTGATATTGTATTACGCGACAGTAAAGGATTACTTGCATCACTATTCCGTAAAATGTCACTGAAGGAAAAAAAATATTCGCATGCTGGTTTTATTGTGAAAGTGAATAAGCACAGTTATGTTTATCATTTCATTGATGCAGAAAAAAACAGCGGTCTGAGTATTGATAAGCTGGAGGATTTTGCAGGTAATGCAGCATGTAATTCCTTTGTTGTTTATCGTCCGGATTATTCTTCAACACAGAAGAAGGAGATAGAAGATATAATAAAGGATCCTGAAAATAGCAACAAGACTTTTGATGTTGATTTCAATTTAAAAAGTGATGAGAGTTTATATTGCACAGAATGGATTTACAAATGTCTGCTTGCAACAGGTTTTCACCCACCGGTAACAAAAACCTGCACTGCTGAATATATTGCTCCTGATAATTTATATCTCAATAATTTTGTTAAAAGAATTGCTTATGTCAACTATAAACCTGATCAGAAATAATAAAGTTTTACTTCTGTTGATGTTCTGCATTGTTTCCTGCAGTTATCCGGATTCACCAAAATCTGTTGCTGAAAAATTTCTCACCGGATTTCAAAAGCATGATTTTGATGAAGCAGCAAAATACGGAACAAAGGAAACAGGAAAAATTCTGAAGCAGATTGAACGCATAGAAGAACTGGAGAAATCACCAATGCCACTTCCAAAAGGAAACATTACAATTGTGTCGGAAGAGATGGAAGGAAAAACTGCTGTTGTTTATTTTAAGACCGGTGATGAAAACGCCGAAGAAAAACTTAAACTGATAAAAGTTGCAGTTGATGGTGCTGAAGAAACACAATGGAGAGTGGCACTTACTAAAACTGATCTTAAAGTTCCTGATCCTCTTTTTGGTCCTGCAATTCCGGATTCAACAAAAACCAGTTCTTTTTAATAGTGCTGAGTGCTGAGTGCTGAGTGCTGAGTGCTGAGTGCTGAGTGCTGAGTGC
>JBDTVD010000443.1:0-2749 GCA_040007375.1 Bacteroidota bacterium
CTTTCAATCTTGGAGATAAAATTAAAATTGATATTTCTGGCCAATCGCTGATTGAATACAATGGATTGCTGGAAGTAAATGATGTAGATATTTCTCTAGCAACGATAACAGGAACAGGAAGTGTTACACCACGCATTGCAACGATTGCTGATATTAATGCAAACGGACAAACATGGGAATCAACTCTTGTTACCATTACAGGTGTTACTATCAGCGGCGGAACTGCTGGTACTTATGCAGGTAGTACAGTACTTACTGATGCAACAGGAACTTTACCCATGTTCACTACTGCATTTTCCGCATTTGCAGGAACAGCATATCCGGTAACTCCTGTTTCAGTAACTGGTTATATCGGCGACTTTAACGGATTGCAATTGAATATCCGAAACACAAGCGATGTTCAATAATTAAAATATTAATTTCACTTAAAGGCTTTGGGTGATCTCAAAGCCTTTTTTATTTTTACATATTATGAAAAAATTATTTCTCCTCATTTGTATTCTCCACACTGTGAATGTTAATGCAATCAGCATTCATGACGCACGCCGACAACCTGCTGGAAGCATTGTTTCAATTACAGGTATTGTGCTGAATGGAAATGAATTCGGAAATCAACGATTTATTGATGATGGAACGGATGCTGTTTGCGTGTATGATCTGGCTTTAGCAGGAGTTGCAACAGGAACTGAAATTACTGTTCAGGGTACAATTGATAATTATCACAGTTTGATTGAAGTGATTACATTGACTGTGATGAATGTGAATTCAATAAATAATCCTCTTCCCGCAAAACCAGTTTTATATCCTTACCAGTTAAAAGAAAGCTATGAAGGAAGATTGATTCAATTGCGTAATGTGCTTATTACAGGTGCAGCAGGAACTTTTGCAGGAAACACCTCTTACACGGTTAGCGATGGACAGAGCTCTTCAGTTATATATATCCGCACAGGAACAAATTTAGTCGGACAACCCATACCAACAGGAAGAATTAATGTGAGTGGAATAGGTTCTCAATATGATAATACCTATGAATTGTTTCCACGTACCATGACTGATATAGAAATTGCTTCTTTATATATAGCAACAAATCCGCAGATTACCAATATGACTTCTTCTGGCTTTGATGTACAGTGGGAAACCAATAACAGTTCCACTACATCCATTCGATATGGTATAACACCTGCTCTTGAACTGGGAATTCTGACAGGCAATGCAGGAACTACACATGCAGCTTCTGTTTCAGGAGCACCTGCATCAACAGTATATTATGTACAGGCAGTAAGTGTTCAGGGAAATGATTCTGCAATGAGTCCTGTTATTATGGGAATCACTTCTTCTGCAACACCGGGAAATGTAAATGTAATCTTCAACCGTACAGTAAATACTACAGTTGCAAGTCCTGCGAATAATATTGCACAGTATATTCCCAATGCATTTGATGATACCATAGCAGCAGTAATTAATAATGCGTTAACCAGTATCGACATTTCCATTTACAGTTTCACCAATTCAGGAACATCAAATATTATCAATGCAATTAACAATGCTTATACCATTGGTACACAGGTGCGGATTATATATGATGGAAATTATCCACTTGCAGGAATTCAGCAGTTGAATCCTGCCATCCCAAAGCTTTCCTCTCCCCCTGCCGACTTCTATTACAATATTGATCACAACAAATTTGTTATTGCAGATGCAGGTTCTTCATCAGCAACGGTAATAACAGGCAGTACTAATTTCTCCAACGGACAACTATATGATGATGCCAATAATATGGTGATCATTCGTGACCAGTCAATGGCGAAAATATATACAATGGAGTTTGAAGAAATCTGGGGAACATCTGCTGCAATACCTGATTTATTACAAAGCCGTTTTGGTTATTACAAAAAAGACAATACTCCGCACCAGGTTCAGGTGGGAAATATTTTAATGGAAAGTTATTTCAGTCCTTCCGATAATGTAAACTTTGTTATTAATGATAAATTAAAAAATGCTGATTACAATTTATACTTTGCATTATTAATTTTTACGAAATCCGATTTTGCTGCACAGATAGTTCAGAAAATTACCAATGGAATACTGGTTGCAGGAATTGTAGATGATACATCAGGAACAGGTGCTGCATCAGTGTACAACTCCATTCACAATGCAGCAGGATCAAATATGCAAATCAATACACCAACAGGAAGTGAAATTCTGCATCATAAATATTTAATCGTTGATCAAAACTCATCCTCCGATCCATTGGTTTTAACAGGATCACATAACTGGTCGTTTACTGCTGAAACAGCAAATGACGAAAACTCTATTGTTATTCACGATGCACTTATTGCCAATCAATATTACCAGGAGTTTTACAAAAGGATGCAGGATAACGGAGTGGTGTTATTAAGTGATGAAATAAAAAATGAAAACAACATGGCACTCTATCCTGTTCCTTGTAATGATGTTTTAAGAATTGTTTCTGCTGATAAAGAGAAAATAAATTTCAGTATATATAATGCTGAAGGCCGACTGATTTTAACATCTGAAATAAAAGGCATTACTACAATTGATACACAGAATTTTTCAGAAGGAGTTTATTTTATTTCATCTGCAACAGGAAACGTTTCAGCAAAGTTTGTGGTGAAGCATTGATATGATTTGATTGACAAGTGTTCTTTTGAATTTTGCTCTTTTGACTTTTGCTCTTTGAACTGGACTCAGAAGACCGCCGTTCCGGCGCTTGCACTCACACATGGCC
>JBDTVD010000444.1:0-2742 GCA_040007375.1 Bacteroidota bacterium
CTTCCGGATCAACAGGTTTTAAAAGATAATCAACAGCACTGAATTTGAAAGCCTGTATTGCATATTTATCAAAAGCAGAAACAAAAATAATTTTAAATTTTACAGGAGATAATTTTTTCACCAGCTCAAATCCGGAACCTCCGGGCATCTGTATATCGAGCAATACCACATCAGGATGATGCTTTTCAATTTCAATACAGGCACTCTCCACATCTTCCGCTTCGGCAACAATTGTGGCTGAACTGAAATACATTCCTATCAGATGCCGTAAAGAGGTACGTATCCTTTTCTCATCATCAACCAGAATAATTTTCAGCGCTTTCATCCTATAAAAATATTAATAAAACTTCAACCCTGGTAAATTAGCGGAATAGTAAATAACACTCGTGTTCCTGTCATGGAATTTGCTTCATCGGAAATATCAGAAATGGAAAATTCTACCTTTTGTTTTTTAGTCTTATTCAACACCATTAATCGCTCCTTAGTAATCTGTAATGCCATTGATTTATGCTTGCGTGTATTGGTGTTATCCTGCAACGTAGTATTAATTCCTCTGCCATTATCCGTAACCTGAACCTGTAATTTATCTCTGCCGATTAAATGGAAAGCAACATCAATATGACCTTCTTTTGAAATTCCTCTGAAACCATGTTCAATTGCATTTTCTATAAAAGGTTGTGTAAGCATGGGAGGAATATCAATTCCTTCAGGATCATCAATTCCTTCTGTTGTTATTTCATAAGTGAGATGATCTTCCAGCCGCAACTTCTGCAATGATAAATAATACTCCAGCGTTTTTATTTCTTTATTGAGAGGAATATATTCTTCCTGCGAATTTTCAAGAATAAGCCGCATCAGCCGTGCAAAGTCTGATAGATAACGACCAGCTTCCATCGGTTGATTTTCATATATAAAACTTTCAATGGTTGTTAAGCAGTTAAAAATAAAATGCGGATTCATCTGCGAACGTAAAAGTTTCTGCTCAAGTTGTAGTGATTCCTGCTTTGCTTTTAATTTATTCTGACGCATAAGTAATGATGCAGTTATTACCGATAAAATTAAAAGCAATCCCAACCCTGACAACAGGTAACGGTTATTCATTAATTCCAGCGTCTGTACTTTTAATTTACTCTCCAGAATAACATTTTCTTTTTCCTTTCTTTCTGTTTCAAACTGAGTCTGCATAGCTGTTGCCTGTTTAATTTTCTCATCGTTCAGCAATGTGTCATTCAACTTTGTGTATTCAGAAAGATATTTGTACGCCATAGCAACATTACCATTCTTTTCATAGCAGTCAGCAAGATTGGATAAAGCAGATCTTTGCTGTGTTTTCATTCCCATTTCTGTTGATTTATTAAGGAATAAGGTAAAATATTCAATGCTTTTCCCGTAATCATTCATATCAAAATAAATTTCACCGATTTTACCATAAGCTTCATTCTCCTTGAATTGATTACCAGTTTCATTCATCATCTCCAGTGCTTTCTTTTCGTATGAAAGAGCATCATTAAACATTTTTTTCTCTATATATATCTGCGAAAAACCCATGTAAGCACTGGCCTTTCCATCTTTATTATTTGTAGAGTCAGCAATGGAAGAAGCCATTTGATAAACTGCTGTTGCTTCCTTTAACTTGTTTTGTCTTACCAGCACTATTCCTATATTGCATAAGGCTGCCACTTCATGAATTCTGTTTCCTAACCGCCTGTTCATATCAAGACACTTCCTGTACCATAACAATGCTTTTTCATCATCATGCTGTGCTAAATAAATATTTGCAATGCCGTTATAAGTTGGTCCTAAACGAGTAGTATCATTCAGTTCTTCACGCATTTGCAAACAGATCAACTGGTATTGCAGTGATTTTGTATTGTCACCCGTTGAATGATACAGGTTGCCTATGTTACCCATTACATTTGCAATGCCCTGTTTGTTGCCTGTACTTTTATGATATTTCAAAGCACTATCCATATATGCCAATGCCTTAGCATGTTCTCCCGACATTATAAATACAATACCCTTGTTATTATAAGCATCGGCCAGAATAACAGGTAGCTTTTCTTTATATCCGATTTCAATAGACTTATTAAAGCAAGGGAGCGCTTTCTTAAAATCAGTCTGCAGATAATTCTTGCCAAGTGAAATATATGCAGCCGCCTTTACTTCTTCCTTTGCAGTTGAATTTATTAATTGAAGTAAACTATCATTGGCCGCAAGTATCTGCGCTGATGAAGTAAATGGTATATAAAATAATAAGAGAAGAAAAACGGGAATTGCTTTTTTCATGCAGCAAATATATACTTCAACCTGACTTAAAAAATAAAGGAAGTATTATTACTGTTGACGATTTGAGCAGTTAAAAGTTTGATACTGCTATTTTATGATTTTACTTTACATAAATGATATCCATGATTCTGATTGCTATTTTGTCATCCTAATTAAAACATAATTAGTAAATTAATATAATTAATAAATTCAATACACTTCTGCATTTACGAAAAAATAGTAGAATAACTTATTGATAAAATATTAAGTCAAACCAGGTGTATTTTTTTTCGTACTTGGTTTGATTTTTTAATACGAGTTGCAAATACTATCAAGGGAGTTCCAAAATCCCATAATATTTTCAACTTCCTGAACATCAGCTCACCGTTTTTCCCATTTATCCCATATTGAGCAATTTCACATAAGGCACATTTATTTAGCCGTTTATTTCCCGGTCTTATACAATGAAAATTAAGA
>JBDTVD010000445.1:0-2726 GCA_040007375.1 Bacteroidota bacterium
AATAAAAAAGGCCTGACTATTCATCAGGCCTTTTTATATATAATTTAAATTATTATTTTATCAAATACCAGTTACCTGATACTTGTGTCTTGATACTTGATACTAATTAATAACGTGTTTCCAAACATCATTACCAACAGCAAATGCCATTAATGCGAGCAGTAAAACCATTCCTACAATCTGCGCACGTTCCATAAACTTATCACTTAACTTTTTTCGTGTGATACTTTCAATTCCCAGAAAAATAACATGACCACCATCCAAAGCAGGAATAGGAAGTATATTCATAAATGCAAGCACCATACTTAACAATCCTGTTATTGCCCAGAAGCGTGGCCAGTTCCACTTACCTCCGTAAATCTGTGCAATACCAATTGGACCCTGAACACTGTCAGTAGCTTTTTCTTCACCGGTAAAAATTTTACGCAATCCTTTTGCATTCGACACCAATGCTTCAACAGCATCACTCCATCCGTATTTAACTGCAGAAGAAACAGTGTACGGTTTCATTTTATATATAGGACTGATAACTGGAACTGCATTATAACCAATTCCGATTTTACCATCTTTATTTACTTTGATTGCAACAGCTATTTGTTTTTTATTTCTCTCAACAGTAAGATTAACATCCTGTCCTTTCAATATAGAAAGACGATCTTTCAGTTGATCCGAATCAGTAATCGGTTGTCCTTCTATTGCAACAATTTTATCATCAATCTTAATGCCTGCCTTTTCAGCCGGATCACCAGGTGATACCATGTTCACTTCATAATCAATATTACCTGCACCAATAAAATTTGTTGGGCCGGCAGCATTCACTGTGCGATAAAAATTATCAGGAACAGTAACTTCCAATGTCTGGCCATTACGTTCAACAGTTAATAATGCACCAAACAAAACACGTGTAGAAGTTAAATCATCAAAGCGACTGAATGACTTTCCGTTTATTGCAAGAATTTTATCACCGTTCTGTAATCCAAGATCACGTCCCAGTTTATAAGCATAAATTCCGTTAGTGCGATTTACTTCACTGTTTGGCAGATATTCTTTTTTGTAAGTAAGTAATGTTGAAGAAAAAATGGCAACACCTAAAATTACATTCATCGTAACACCTGCAACCATAACAATCAGTCGCTGCCAGGCTGGTTTAGCTCTGAATTCCCAGGGTTGTGGTTCACTGGATAATTGCGATGTATCCAGACTTTCATCAATCATACCTGCAATTTTTACATATCCTCCTAATGGTAACCAGCCAATGCCGTATTCTGTTTCGCCTCTTTTAAAGCTGAAAAGTTTCACTCCCCATGCATCAAAAAACAAATAGAATTTTTCTACTTTAATACCAAAGGCCCGTGCTGCCATAAAATGCCCAAGCTCATGCAAGGTTACCAGTATAGATAACCCCATTATGAGTTGTGCTGCCATTATTAATCCTGCCATTCTATCGTATATTTTATTTTTTTCCGCTGCGAAATTACAGCTTTTTATGTCTAAATGCCGTCTTGCCAGTTATTGAATTTGTTAAGTATCGGCACATTGCAAAATGATGTCTTGTTATCACCCTGTTACTGGTTTCTTACGGAGTGTTCTGGCAAATTTCCGGGTTTCTGCATCAGTCATTATATAATCATCATAATCCGGTTTTTCCTTATAGGTGATTTGCTCCATGCAGGTTTCAATTAATCCGGCAATTCCACTGAAAGAAAGTTTATCCTTCAGAAAAGCATCAACAGCTACTTCATTGGCAGCATTCATAATACAAGCCATATTTCCACCTTTATTCATTGCTGTTTCGGCAAGTGAAAGACAACGGAAAGTTGCTCTGTCAGGATTTTCAAAAGTAAGTGTTGGATATGCTGCGAAATTAAACCTGGGGAATGATGATGGAAGTCGCTCCGGATATGCCAATGCATATTGAATAGGAAGCTTCATATCAGGTAAACCCATTTGTGCTTTCATCGATCCATCTTCAAACTGAACGATGCTGTGAATGATTGACTGCGGATGAACAATTACATCGATCTGCTCGGGTTTCAATGAAAACAACCATTTTGCTTCAATCATCTCCAGACCTTTATTCATCAGTGTTGCAGAGTCGATTGTAATCTTCGAACCCATCGACCAGTTAGGATGTTTTAATGCCTGTTCTTTTGTTACGGTGGAAAGAAATTCTGCATCCTTACCACGAAACGGTCCGCCTGAAGCAGTGAGATATATTTTTTCAATTTTATTATGAAACTCACCTGCCAGACATTGAAAAATTGCTGAATGTTCCGAGTCAACGGGATATATATTAACTGCATTTGCAGCAGCAAGTTGTGTGATGAGTTCTCCTGCAACAACCAATGTTTCTTTGTTGGCAAGTGCAATATTTTTTTTATTTCTTATTGCCGACATGGTTGGTTCAAGACCTGCATAACCCACCATTGCAGTAAGTACTACATGAATTGCATCCATTTCCATCAGTTGACTTACAGAAGATAATCCACTGTATACTTTGATTGGAAGATCACTCAATGCTTCTTTTACTTTTATATATTTAGTTTCATCACAAATCACCACAGCGTTTGGTTGAAACAGACGTGCCTGTTCAATCAATGTTTCATACCTGGTGTTGGATGTCAGCAGTTCAATATCGAAACGATCACTGTTGGCAGCAAGGACTTCCAGTGCCTGTGTTCCGATAGAACCTGTTGAACCAAGTATTGCAACTCCTCTTTTCATGT
>JBDTVD010000446.1:0-2717 GCA_040007375.1 Bacteroidota bacterium
TCCTCCAGTCTGCTGTTGTATAATCAGAAGCATCCACATCCTGCAATGTATTCCGATAACCAAAATAATCTACATAAGCAGCCTGTGCACTTGGAGAGCCACCGGTAGTCATAGAGCTACTTCCCTTCTCAGGAAGAATATTAACACCATAATCCATTTCTACTGCAACACCGCAGTGATACATCAGAATATCTATTGCGTTGGAAGTAGTTGCTGTAACAGTATCCGGCATATTCGCCCAGTCGTAATTAGTAGTTCCGAAATTTACAGATTGTGTTCCATATATATATCCACTGAGTGAATTAACACAGTTATAAGAATTGGATCCTGTACCTGCTGATGGTTGTTTCCAGTATCTCATTATCTGCGCCATTGCTGTTGCAACACATCCCGTTACAGAGCGTGCATTACGAAAGTTATTATAAGGGCACAGGGAGTTGAAATGAGAAACGCCTGATATCATTGATTCCTGATTCCAGATGGTAGTAAGTAATGGTAAAACTGCTGCTGCAGTGGGTTGTATTATCCCAGCTCCACTTTTATAGGCCAGCCATAAATCTGAAATTCTTGTATCTGCTTTCAGATTTTGTTTTACAACTGCAGTGATTTGTTTTCTTACATCATGTATCCAATCACTAACTCCTGTTTGTTCTACACCATTTAAATTAAAATCTGATTCGGTAGAATAAGCAATAACCGGTTCGAGGTTATCATCTGCAGTAACCATTACAAATCCTTTAACAGCAACAAAATTGAATATATAAAAATCAATGCTTCCATCAGCTTCTGTCTGTGTATAATATAATATTGCTTTTGGAGAAGTTAAACCTGTCTCTGATTTAAAGAAATTAACGGCCACATCACTGGCGTCCTGCTCACTTACTTTTTCAGCATATATATAATTTGCCATTAGTGTGAAGAGCAGGATAAGTATGCTTTTCTGCATATTCCACCTGTATAAAGTATGATTATTTATTTTCGTGATATTCATATCAAATGTTTTTTAGTAAAATGTGTTTTGAATTTTATTTTTTCTAAAAAACTATTTAGTGTTTTTTCTCAATGCATCAACCTGCTTTTGCAAATCAATTACGTATAGAGTCAGTTCTTCAATCTTCTTAATCATTTGCGCCGATGTTTTTCCCACTTCCAATCCTTCGCTTTCTATCAACGCTCCCGGTGTAACTTCAGGCAAATGTTTGTTGGTTTTAATAAAATCTTCCACATCGCTCAATGCAGGTAATATATAATCATCAGCAAATACATAATCACACCATCCTGTTGATACACGCACTTCTTTAGCGCGTATATTTCCACATACATCTAACTTGTAAAGAGGATTGGCAGTTCCGATTCCAACATTATTTGTTAAGTCTGCAATTATTACATTGGAAGTTGTTTTGCCTCCACGTATGTAAGTGTCTTCATTGGTACCATAACAAAAGTGAGAAGCAAAACCTGCGTTGGTTCCCCAGAAGCTTGCAGTGGCTGATGTTCCTGATTTTAATTTTACATCTAAAGTGCTTGGACCGCCAAAATAATTTATACCAACATTACCTAAGGAATTAATAAGTAAAGCATTTCCTGACGTTAATGCAGCACCTGCACCTGATGCACTTGCTGTTGTTACTCCAAAGCCCATTGTTCCCGTATTTTTATCAAGATAAATCTGTGAACCATATCCGGCTGTCATTGCTTTTTGTCCGCTGTTATAATACATATTAAAATATATACCCGGAGCATCACCAATTAAAGAAACTCCATCACCGGTTGCTGTTCTTCTGAATAGTGCAATTGTATTTCCAACAGAGCCTTCCACCAGCAATTTTGCAACTGTTGGTAATGCTGTACCAATACCTACATTTCCTGCTTTGAATAAACCGCTTGGTGTTGCTAAAATCAGATTGCCGGGAGTTCCACTGCTTGGTGAATAAGGCAAAAGGTTTAAATCATTCCCGGTTTGTTTTATTGCAGCAGGATTTACATTTCCAACAGTTATATATCCTGCTTTGAAATTCGTGAATCCATTAGCGCTTACTTCTATTTGTGTTCCGGTTGCAGTATTCAATTGAAGTTTGCCGGCAGTATTTACAGAACTTAATCCTATCTGTAAATCACCATTATTATTTTTAATAAAACTTTTTAAAACATTGCTGCCGTCTGCAAGTTGTATATAAGAGTTTAATCCGTTTATTCTAAATGCTTCTCCATTACCAAATACATGGAATGCAGCAATGGGACTTGCCGTACCAATACCAATCTTACCGGAGTTTTTAACAGTCATACGTACCACATTGGCTGTTTTAAATCGTAAGTCTTTTGAATCAGAAGTTCCAAGATAATGCGCAGTTGTAGTTGCTGCATTACCGGTTAAATTCCAGGTTTGCGCTGAAAGATTTTTTGCATTGAAGAAGCATGCAATAAGCAGTGTTGCTGATACTAATTTTTTAAGTTTCATGATGGTTTTTATATTAGTGTTGACATTGGGTTATGTAAAATCTGAATGATAATGCAATGATAAGTTGCCAAAAAATATTTTGTAACTACATAAAAGGGTGGGATATTAAAATGAATGGTGAGGAAAGCCACACTTAAAAAAATAGCTTCATTCGTTCAGTTTATGGAGTACCAAAATCAAAATAAACAGGAGTACTATTAAATATAACGGGCATTTTACTCCATGTTTCAATAGCGGTACGTGTGCGTATAGATATATA
>JBDTVD010000447.1:0-2701 GCA_040007375.1 Bacteroidota bacterium
GCAGTTCATCTTCCACATCCAGATGCAAAATTGCACGCGACCAATACACGGCTTCGCCACCATAAAAAGGATGCATATATGCTAATGTCTGTAAGGTAAGAATGGTATCACTGTCGGCATCCATTGATGGTTTATAATCCAGGGCAAGCAATGAAGCCACATATTTTTTATGTTCTTCTATTACATTTTCATCAACAATAGAAAGGAGTTTCTGCATAGCCGTAATATGATCTTCAACAATCAGCAAATCTTTTACTTCCTCGTACTTACCAATGTTACTTTGTTCCAGTTCATCAAATTTTTCCTGGAATAAAGCATCAGAAGATACATTTAATTACTCCTTCACAAACTTCCCTGCAACACTTTCTTTCTCTGTTTGAAAAGACACAAAATAAATTCCAGAAGGATAACTGCTGATTTCTATTCGTAGTGTTGCATAACCACCGTTTAAAATTTCTATTGGTTTTTGAAAGACCCGTTCTCCATTTATAGTTACAATATTTAAAATACCCTGTTTTCCTTTTAGATGTTGTGCATTGAAATAAATAAGACGCGTTGCAGGATTAGGACTTATATATATTGTTGCACTTTTCTCTTTTACTTCATTTATTACAGTACTTAATGTATCACATAAAGAAGCAACGATGGGACCTAAACTGTAATTGGGATTGTTTGGGAGACCGTAATAAGTGCGTTTACCACCGAGATAAAAACTGAATGGTTGAAAATTACAACCTGTGCCAACTACATCAGGGTTATTAATTACTCCGAGGTTTTCATTTACATAATTACGCATTGTATCCTGGTAGGGAAATCCGTGAGGATAGGCTTGTGTATAATATATTTTGCCATCAGGTGCTAAACGTAAATCTCCACAATCAGCTATAGGGTATAAAGTAGAATCTAATGTATCGCAACTTAAAGGAATGTTTGCTGCAGTTAAATCATATTGAAGCAAATAATTGTAATCTCCGCCGTTACCACCATAGGAGGTTCTGCTTGTATAAAAAATGTTTCCATTAGGGGAATATGCTCCTCCCCAGAATGGTCGGTTGAAATTAGTAATTTCTGGATATATATTCTGATCTAAGGAAATCAACCCACTACATCTATCAAAATTAAATTCACTCATGTAACCTCTTGTGTTAATCAGCATAAACTTAGCATATTCAGGGTGCCAGATTATTTTTTGAAAGCTCACATCAGATGCATCATTGAAATCTTGTATAAACGGGCCATTAATACTATCCGGTGTTACCAAATAAACTCGAAAACGGTTTAAGAAAGTAAATGGAAAGTTATTTATTTTGGCTATCACCCACCAGTCTCTTCCATTGCCATGTTTTATAGTTGTAAGGCAATCACCATATTCGATGGTATCTAATTGTATATTTTCCTGCATAACACCCCCAAGACCTCCATTTAAACTCATATCGATTAAAGTGAAATACAAACCTGGATTGGGAGCTCCATTTACACCAATTGAAAACACATAATATAAATTACCTGTTGTATCTCCTGGTTTAGGGAATAAACCTAACTCATTATACCACGCTTCTCCGGTTATAGAATCAGCTCCTGGTAATATTAGATTTTGATCGTTAAAAAGTTTAGTTGCTAAAAACGTATATGGGCCGAAGTAGGGCATTGTAGCCGCGTACAATATTAAATTCCCATTTGAATCTGCTAAACTTACACAACTACCACGTCCAATTACGCCAGAAGTAATAGGAATTGGATTTGTAATACTATTAAAATCTATCCCTGCAGAATCACCAAACATCCACACATTGTTTTGATTTTGGGCCACTGCTTGTGTTGCAAATAGCGTTAGAATAAAAATTATTTTTTTCATGTTAACATAAATTAAAAAGGAGTGCTGGTCTACAGCACTCCTTTTAATTGTAACTAATGTATTACGGCAATTTTATGCACTTCTTTATTTATTCCGTTTAGGTACACATGTATAAAATAAACTGCTTGCATATAATTTGTTAAATTCAATTTTATTTCATTTCATTTCACACTGGCGCAAGTGTTTTTTTTCTTATGCCTTTTAAATCAATCAACGATTCACCAATAATTTTCCTGATACTCTTTCCTTATCCGTCTGCAAGTTGATAAAATACATTCCATCAGGCAAACTACTTACATCAATCCGCTGCGTTGCATAACCACCATTAAAAACTGCAATAGGTTTTTGGTACAACTGTTCTCCATTCATAGAAACAATAGTCAACATTCCATGCTTTCCTTTTAAATGTTGTGTATTAAAATAAATGATACGCGTTGCAGGATTGGGACTGATATATATAGCTGCACTTTTTTCTGCAATTTCATTTACATTTACTGATAATGTATCACATGCTGAACCAACAAGTGCTACTAATGAATAATCAGGATTATTGGGAAGACCCCAATAGGTGCGTTTTCCTCCTAAATAAAAACTGAATGGAGTAAAGTTGCAACTACTACCAATTACATCTGGATTATTAACAACTCCTAAGTTTTCATTCACAAAACTTCTCAGACTATCCTGGTAAGGATAATTAATACCGGTACCTATGGGTATATAACATTGTGTATAGTAAATTTTACCATCAGGAGCCAGGCGTACTGCTCCTGCATCAGGTGGTTGCCATGTTGTTTCATCAATGGTATCACAACTCAAAGGAATATTTACTGCATTTAAATCATATTG
>JBDTVD010000448.1:0-2682 GCA_040007375.1 Bacteroidota bacterium
GGGATCGGGATGGTAATACCTGGTACAGTACTCTTGGCAGTGGTATATATATGCGGCCACGAAGAGAGGTTTCTTCTTATTCATTTGATAAAAATCATTTCTTGTTTGATGATAACATACTTAGCCTGTTGCCGGTAAATGATACTCAGGTGATAGCTGGATTTAATTCCGGTATTATGCAGATAATCGAAAATAATACGGTTCATCCTGGTTATCTGGAAAACTCATTAATTAACCGGTCGCGTATTTTGCAGATGTATAATGATAAACGGGGAAGGATATGGGTTGCAACAGATTTGGGGATTAAAGCATTTTCGTCAGATTTGAACCGAAACTTAAAATTGGAAAATTATTTTCTAAGAACAACTCTTGGAAACAACGTAAACGGAGCAATGAAAGCTGTTACGTCTTCATCAAAGGGAGATGTAACATTTGCAGAAGCAGATGGATTATATATACTTCCCGAAGGTAAAGGAAATGAATTTCATCCGCTTGCAACCAGTGTAATTCCACGGCAGCGTGTATCATCAGTTTTTTATGATCATGCTGACAATTTATGGTTTGCCAATAATGACGGATTGTGCAAATATGCAAACGGTAAATTAACCAGGTCCTGGGAAAGTAATGTTTTGTTATCAGGTAAAATAAAAGATATAAAGGAAACCAAAGACAGCATCCTCTTAATTGCTTCGTCAGGTAAAGGAATTATATTGATGAAGAATGATAGTGTAATCGGAACTATATCTGTAAGCAATGGATTAGAGAGTAATTATGTCCGTTTCATTGCACTGGATGATGCTACTGTTTTTCTTGCTACAAACAGAGGGATCAGCCGTTTGCTCCTCAGGAGAGGGATTTGCTATGGTATAAGTAATTATGGAAGTTCATACGGAATTATTTCTGAGGATGTGAATAGTGTTGCCGTTAATAAGAAATATATATATGTGGCCACATCTCAGGGATTAACTGTTTTAGAAAAACCTTTAAAATTTTCCCCAATCCTTGCTACAAATGTTTATATAAAATCTCTTAAAATTGATGATCAGCCCGTTGATCCATCACTTCGGTTCAATGTACCGTATAATTTCAGAAATATTGCAATTGATTTTTCATCACCTGTATATATTAATGCAGACAAAGTGAAGTTCCGTTATCGTTTTACGGGCAATCAGAGCTGGGCAGTAACATTGTCTAATAAGATTGATCTGTATGGTTTGCAGAATGGAAAATATGCCTTTGAAGTGCAAGCCAAACGAAGTGACTCTGAATGGGGGACGGTTACAGCACTGAAGTTTACGGTAATGCCACCGTTCTGGAAAACATGGTGGTTTATATTTCTTGTTTCTGCACTGTTTGTAACGATATCGTATTTTTTAATCCGGCGTATTGTTACCCGAAAGTTCAGAGAGCGTATACGTGTGCTGAACGAACAACAGTCACTCGAATTGGAGAGAAGAAGGATCAGCAGCGATATGCACGATGATCTCGGTTCTGATCTTACCAATATTGTTATTATGTCGAGAGTTGCCAGGCAAACTGCAGAAACTTCAACAGTTGATTATATAGTTCTTCAGAGTATTGAACAGGCTTCCAATGATGTAATAAATAAAATGAATGAAATTATCTGGGCATTAAATCCCGGTAATGATACCCTTGATAATCTAATTGCCTATCTCCGCAACTATGCCAATGCATTTTGCGAACTGCATAACATAGAACTTTTAATTGCAGCTACCACTGTTACCGATGCTATCGATATTAAAGCTTCTTTTCGGAGAAATATTTTCCTGTCAGTAAAAGAAAGTCTGCGTAACATTACCAGACATGCATCAGCAACAAGCGTAAGCATAAATATAATTGTGGATTTACAAAGTCACAATATGAAAGTGAGCATTGAAGATAATGGTACAGGTATTATCGACAATAAAAAAGAATCTTATTTTGCAGGTAATGGGCTGGTGAATATTAAAAAGAGGATGAGCGAAATTTCCGGTACTGTAGATATATCTTCAGTAAAAGGAACTGGAACTACCATAAAATTAAATTCTTATTTTTGAAATAATGATTTAAACAAATGTTAAATTAAATATATAAAATTATTTTTGTAAAACAAACAGACACATGAATCAGCAGGTTAAAACAATAAGAGTTGCGATTATTGAAGATCATCCTGAAATCCGCCAGGGAATGGAGTTTTTAATTAATAGTCATCCTGACTTTGCATGTGATGCTTATAGTAGTGCTGAGGATGCTATTGATGCATTCAGAAAAAAGGCGCCTGAAATTGTTTTGATGGATATCGGATTACCAGGAATGGATGGCATTGAATGTACAAGAAAAATAAAGAAGGAGTTTGAGGGAGTGTTGGTAATGATGTGTACAGTTTATGAAGATGATGAAAAAATATTCAAGGCATTAACTGCAGGAGCAAGCGGTTATATATTGAAGCGGTCGGCAGGTGATCATCTTTTGCAGTCCATTCGTGAACTGCATGAAGGTGGAGCTCCAATGAGCAGTACAATTGCGAAAAAAGTGGTGACATCATTTCAGAAAAACAGAAAAGTTTCAGCCGAGGAAGCATTGCTCACTGACAGAGAGAATCAGATTCTTGATTTGTTATCGCATGGGTTCAGAAATAAAGAAATTGCAGAGCAGCTTTTTGTGAGTGTAAACACCATCAGA
>JBDTVD010000449.1:0-2674 GCA_040007375.1 Bacteroidota bacterium
CCTACATCGTCATTGCGAAAATGCGTAGCATTTGTGGCAATCCCCTGAATAGAAATTAAACTATTAGGGTTAGAATATTTTGACTTTCAACATTCATCATTCCTTGATTTTCATTCTTCGTATTCATTTTTCATGAAGTAGAAGAACAATATTCGATATTCAAAAAGATAATCAATAGAACGCAGATCATTAAGATATTTATGATTTTTTATGATTGAAAAGACAAAGTTTCAATTGAAGAAGGATTACTCAGCATACGCTGTTTCTTCTGCTTTTTTTTTCCGGAAGAATTAAAAAAATCTCTTCATCATCTTTTTTCATAAGATACTTTTCGCGGGCGAATTTTTCCAGGTGTTCTGCATCACTCATCAACTCATGCATATCTTTTTTGTTCTGCGCGATTTCCGCTACATAATAGTCTTTATCCACCTTCAGTTTACTCAACTGCTGACGGTAAGTAAACTGAGAAATAAAATCATTACGATCGAAAAACATCATCCAGATAACAAATGCCAGAGAGGTTATTACGTACTTATTTTTAAGATGAGGCCACAGTTTTTTCACAGTTTCAAAGTTAGTTGTTAAAGTATGCCATTTGCATTTTATAAAATGACTTAATAACGATTGGATGTTAATAGCAATGTATCTTTACCACTATCTAAACCGATAAAAATCAGGTGAATGGAAGTCGCTATATTTGCAATAGTTATAGTAATCACTTAAGGATTAATTAACAATTTGATAAGATTGCGAGCTGTACTTTGCATAAAATTTAACAATGGAAAATAAGGACAAGATTCTACTAGTTGACGATGAGCCGGATATTCTGGAGTTTATGGAATACAACCTGAAGAAGGAAGGATATACTGTTCTGTCAGCTAAGAACGGAAGAGAAGCTCTGGAAATTGCAAAGAAGGAAAAACCCAGCCTGATTATACTTGACATTATGATGCCTGAAATGGATGGAATTGAAACATGCAGGCAGATCCGTTCATTCCCATCACTGAAACATACGCTGATTGCATTTCTCACTGCACGCAATGAAGAATACTCACAACTTGCAGGATTTGAAGTAGGTGCTGATGATTATATATCCAAACCAATTAAACCACGGATTATGATCAGCAGAATCAAAGCATTATTACGTCGCGCTGATGGTGGAAATTCAGAGCCAGCAACAGGAGTGGTAAGTATCGGAAATCTTTCCATTGATCGTGAGCGTTACCTCGTGATTAAGAATAGTGAGGAATTAATTTTTCCACGAAAAGAATTTGAGTTGCTTTCACTCCTGGCTTCCAAACCAGGAAAAGTTTTTACCCGTGAAGATATTCTTTCAAGAGTCTGGGGTTCTGACATTGTAGTTGGTGACCGTACTATTGATGTGCATATACGAAAGATCAGGGAGAAACTGGGAGATGAGTCCATCAAAACCATTAAAGGAATCGGTTATAAGTTTGATATCTGATGGTATTAATTACTGAGTGAAGTTCATTGCTCTTTACTAAGTTTGTGTATTGATGAAACAGCAACCGGTTTTACTATTTGCAACAGCCGCTTTAACAGCTGTTATTTCACTGTCTGTTGTTTACCTTGTTTTTTATTTTGGAGATTTTAATTCTCTATCAGGATGGATCATTTTGTTTCTGCTGCTTGTTCTGTTTTCCTTTGTAGTTATCAGGTATATATATAAACGTTCTGCAACTTGTCATTTGAAAAATGTTTACGCGAATATTATTCAGCTTCGTAATTTAAAAGAGAAACAATTCAGTGTAACAGGAGCTGATGCAGTGGAAGCGGAGATCAGTAAAATTCTCCAGGCATGGTCAGGGGAATCAAAAGAAGAAATTGATCAGTTGAAACAAGTGGAAACCTATCGCAAAGAATTTCTTGGTAATGTATCTCATGAATTGAAAACTCCGATTTTCAGTGTGCAGGGTTATGTGCATACACTCATTGATGGTGGAATTGATGATCATGATGTAAACATGTTATATCTGCAGAAAGCAAGTAAAGGTATTGACCGTTTGATTTCCATGGTGGATGATCTGGAATCTATTTCCAAACTGGAAGCCGGTGAATTGCCAGTTGAGCCAAGAACTTTTGATATTACTGATCTTTCTAAAGAAGTTATTGAATCGCTGGAAGTATTTACAAGAGATAAAAATATCAATCTGCGTCTGGCAGAAGAAGTTACAAAACCTGTTTATGTATATGCTGATAAAGATCTGATTCGCCAGTTGCTTGTCAATCTTCTTATCAATTCAGTGAAGTATGGAAAGCAGGATGGACAAACTGAAATTAAAATTATTGATTCCGGAGAAAAAATAATTGTGGAGATTGCAAATAACGGAATCGGAATTGAAAAATATCATCTCCCACGATTGTTCGAACGTTTTTACAGAGTGGATAAAAGCCGTTCACGCGAGCAGGGTGGAACAGGATTAGGACTGGCTATTGTAAAACACATTATGGAAGCACATCAGCAGGTTATTCATGTGGAGAGTGAAGTGAATGCTGGAACAACTTTTTCGTTTACGTTGAAGAAGAGCAAATAGTAGCTAGTATCTAGTATCTAGTAGCTAGTAGAAGTCAATTTATAATTTAGAATTTAGAATTTAGAATTAAAAATTGCGGTTAAACAGGAACTTCACTTTTTAATACTGCATTCTCTGCC
>JBDTVD010000450.1:0-2649 GCA_040007375.1 Bacteroidota bacterium
GACTTTACTCCGAACATTGAACTAATTACTCCGAACTCCGAACTAATCACTCCAAACTAATTTATCCTTCGCAGTTTTTTTTCTAGCGAAGAAGGAATCACTCCGAACTCACTACTCAAAGCTCACCAACTTAAAAGAGTATTTATTTTCATTACTAACAATACTCGCTGTATATAATCCCGGAGATAAATTCAACTGCTCAAGATGTAATTGTTTTCCTTCTTCAACAGTTATTTCTTTAGTGAACATCAATTGTCCGGAAGTATTAAATATTTCCACTTTGCAATTACCTTCAACTCCGTTAATGGTAAGTGTTTCTTTATTGTTAAGTGGATTTGGATAGATAGAAATGTTTTTGTTTGAAGAAGAGGAAGCTATTCCTGTAACACCTACAGTATATTTTTTAATCAGTCCTTCTGAACCACAAACATAGCCTGTACTTCCATCAAAGGAAATAGAATTCAGATACACTGATGGTCCGTAAAATCCTCCTGCAACTGAATATTCTAATGTCCAGTTCTGACCACCATCAACTGTACTATATATTTCCGACATATAGGTAAGAATATGTCCTTCATTCGCATTGATAAAATCATAATCCTGAATATAGTTCAGACTTGGAGAAGGAATAGTGTCCCAATTAATACCTCCATCTGTTGTACGATAAAGTGAACTGTTGTATGGCAGACATGAAAATATCACATCATCAGAAATTACATCCAGGTTTTCCATCGTAAGTGTTCCTGAAAAAGGATTGATCAATGTGAGTAAGTTACTCCAGGTTTGTCCGCCATCTGATGTTTTAAAAATTACACCTTCACTATTCAATGAACCACTTAAATAGCCACTGTTCATGTCAAGAAAAGAAATATCACCGATATACATGTTCGGATTTAAAGTGGTCCAGTTTGCACCACCATTGTTTGTTTTATATATATGTAAATGATCACTGACATAACCATTTTGCGCATCAATAAATGAAATGCCATTGATGGGATAATTGGAAAGTGTATCCGGTGTTACATCACTCCATGTATTTCCATTGTCCGTTGTTTTAACTAATGCCTGGTTAACATTCAGTGCTCCACCAGCATATCCATTATTGAGATCAGTGAAGTGTAAACTGTTAAGTTGATAAACTGAAGCTGATGTTCCCACAGGAATAGAATCCCATGTTGCACCACCATCATTGGTTCTTACTACAAATGATTTGTCCCAACCCGGACTTACGCCAGTTGCAATAAATGAATTTGGAGAGATAGCATAACCTTTCATAAAGTAATTAAGGTGATCCCATCGTACCTGACTCCACTGTGCTTGAACCATTACAGGAAAAAGTGGTAACAGTATAAATAGTAAGTTGCGTAATGCTTTTGATTTCATGATAACTTGTTTTAAGTGTGAACTGGTTTTTACAGTTTCAAAAATGCGCACTAAAACTTCAAAAGACGATATGAATTCCCGCTGATTACTTATGAATATTTACCAGTTGCAGATTAAGCTCGGAAGGACTGTATCCTGTTTTGTTTTTAATGAAAAGACTAAAGCTGGCAGGACTGTCGAAGCCCAGTGTAAAAGCAATTTCTTTATGAGAAATACTATCGAAAATAAGCATGCGTTTTGCCTCCAGTAATATTCTCTCATGAATCACCTGAAGAGGACTGCTTCCTAAATGTTTCTTCGTGAGGGCAGATAATTTCTTCTCTGTAATATTTAATTGAGAAGCAAAATAACTTACCTGGTGATTTTGCGGGAATTCATCTTCCAGCAAACGTTGAAAATCAAAAAGTAATTTACGATCACCGGAAAATTCAACGGCATGATTCTTCTTTTTTGTAGAAACCAGTTCAAGAAGTAATGCCTGTAAATAGTGTAGTGTTAACTCCAGTGAATCTTCTGTTTGATTTTCTGATGATGTGGAAAGAAGATCGAGAATGATTCCCATCTTCGTAATCTTTGCAGGATCATTTTCAAATATCACTGCAGGATTTTCGCCAAACGACAACTGACGCAACATTAAATTAACATGTGCGGAAGGAACAATTTCCTCTCTGAACTGAACTAATCTTCCACATGCTTCCTGCGCACGTTTTAATAAATGGATCTGCTTGGGAAAAACAATGTAACTGCTTTGTTGCAGCACAGGAAATTCTGTAAAGTCAATCAGTTGACTTCCACCACCACTTTCAAAAAAGAAAATTTCAAAATAGTCATGACGATGTTCTCTCGTAAAATCGTATGGATTTTTATATTCAATACGACGCACATGCACGGGAAATTCCTGCGTTGCAAAAGAGTGTAGTGGAAGAGAAGATTTTGATTTTGAATCTTGCATTTATCTTAGCGAAGATAGTTTTTTTTAGTTGGGAGTGATTAGTTCGGAGTTCGGAGATGGAATCTGAAGAATCTTTTTTTCGTAATTGAAAATCATGTTTTTCGCAGGATGTGGCGATCCACTGTCGCAATGAAATGTAAACAACAAAAACGAAATCTCTCTTTGCGCTTTAGCGATTGTAAATGCAGTGGCATTGCGATAACAAAAAACAAGGCAGCAATTATCATAAGTTTGGTTTGCATGAATATGTATTTAGTTTATAAAAAATGCAAAGTATATCTATAAATTAAATCACAAGTTATGGTGAAATCAGA
>JBDTVD010000451.1:0-2648 GCA_040007375.1 Bacteroidota bacterium
CAAAAAAGGGACTTGTTGCAGTTGCAGATTCACCAACTACCAGAACATTCCCATCGGAAGTGTATAAGTCATTCTTACAACCATTATTATAAGGATTCAGACTTTCATGTTCCCAAATTAAAGAACTTGATGAATCAATACGCATTGTTACATTATTAAACAGACCTGAACTGCTGCTTCTGTCACCAGAAATTACCAGGGTGCCATCGTTTAAAGACAGGATTTGATCAGCAGTGGAACTGAATGCTGAGGTATAGAATTGTTCCCAGATAAAATTTCCGGAGCTATCGGTTTTAACAGCATATATCGCATTACCTGATCCTGATGGGTTTTGTGTATATCCACATCCGGTAATACTTTTGTCAGGCAAGGTGCATACTCCATTAAAAGATTCGTCAGTTGATAGAGCACCAAATCTTTTTTCCCACAAAATGTTATAATTTGTGTCAGCCATCATCAGAAACGCCTGTGCATCACCTGTAGAATCATATACAGAACCACATACCAGAAAATTATTTCCTGACAAAACCATTCGTTCAACAATTAATTCATTTACAGGTAGCTCAAAGGAGTTTATATATTGCCCCATTGAATCATATTGATATATAAAATTATTGTAAGTGCCTCCACTGCTTGTGCAACTTACAAGAATAGACACTTTGCTTCCCATAGTAACAATTGATTTTGCGGTGCAATTCTGAGTGCTATCACCAAGAACAATTTCAAAGCTTTGTGAGTGAGCTAAGTTTGAAATAAGTAAAATAAATATTACAGCAAGTTGTTTCATTTCATACAGAGATACAAATAAAAAAAGGTTGCATTAGGTGCAACCTTTTTTCTATATATAAAATTGATTTTAATTTCCTGCCTGATGGTTAACAATCATTCTATAAGAATGTGCGGGTTTATTATTTATAATTAATGATACAAGATAAACACCATTGCTCAAAGCATTTGTTGTAACCATTTTCATTCCCTGTTTTTCGGAAAGTTCAATTGAATTCAATCTGCTTCCAAGCATATTATGAATATCAATTCTTCCACCTGAAGAACCTACAGGAAGTTTATAGTTAAAAACAGTAAAGTTGTTCACTTCATTTTTGAATTTCAGATAAGAATCCGAAGTATTCTCTTTAATTCCTGCCAATGTATTTATATAAAACTCAATAGTTACACTAACAGCATCAGCCATGTTGTTTACATCATAAAACAGATAACTCAATCTGTCCATACCATCAATACCATTAGGAATAATTTCAGGCTTGAAAGTTCCATCAGTACTCATTGAAAGTACAGTTGTTGAAAATTGAGAAGTATCAGTATTTGGCAGATAACAATAAAGCCCGAAGCAGAATAATTCATCATGACCAGGAGTTTTATAATCGATAGTCCTGACAATATTTATGTCAACAGGATAACCGTTAAGATTATTAACATCCAGGTGTGCATCCAGTGCAGCGGTGTTATCAGTAGTGAAATACTGAGCAGTAATATTATCAAGAGCAATTTGTGAATTTGCTTGAATTCCTGTCAACAGTATTGAGGCAATTAAGAATAATTGTTTTTTCATTAAATCTCAGTTTTGGTATTTGTGAGTAAAGATAATCAGGAAATAGTCATTCGGCAAATTTTAAAACCCTAAAGTCGTAGAAAAGTCAAGAAATTTAGTAGGAAAAAGTACAGTTATTAACCACTTGTGTAAAATTAAGGGCAATACGGGTTTCTGTACTTAGGAAAGTTTGTATGAAAGAAAGAAATATGTAATTTAGCCCATTAGAAAATAAACTCAAATATCAATAAAAACATGAAAAAAATCTACTTAATATTTGTGATGTTGCTTCTGGTTAATGCCGGCTTTGCGCAATCTACGCGCCTGGTGCTGGTGGAAGAATTTACTGGTGAGACCTGTGGCCCATGTGCTGCAAGTAATCCAGCGTTTAATGTGAAACTTAACTCATTGGCAGGACAAGTTATATCATTAAAATATGAAAACCATATTCCTAGTGCAGGTCCTAATTTTTATCAATATGGGATAACCGATATTGATGCGCGTTCGGTGTACTATAACAACTACAGTGGTGCTAATGCATATTCTCCGCATGGTTTTATGGATGGTAATGTTTGGCAAGGCAATGTTGCATCCTGGACAACTACTCTTGGAATCAACAGGGCGAATGTATCTTCACCTTTTACTATTGAAGCAAGCCATTCCTTTTCACCAGCTCATGATATCATATATGTGCATGCTGTTATCAGAGCTTCGCAGGCAGTGAATGGAACCAATCTTAAGGCACGTGTTGCTGTTTCAGAGCGTGATGTTTATGGATATACGTCTCCAAATGGTGAAAGTGAATTTGATCATGTGGTGCGTAAGCTGTTACCTGATGCTGCCGGAACTGATATCCCTGAGGTATGGGCAATTGGTGATTCTGCAGTACTTGATTTGAGCTGGACGATTGCTACTCCCGGGACAAATATTGATATGCCTATTTGGGCAATGTTAGAAGCGATAGTATGGGTTCAGGAAGATGCCAATATGCAGATTATGCAGACTGGTCATAGTCCAGCATTAATAAGTGTTGATGCAGCTGTGAATGAACTTCAGATGGATGCGATTTCCTGCCTGACATCTGTAGCACCTGTTGTTG
>JBDTVD010000452.1:0-2647 GCA_040007375.1 Bacteroidota bacterium
GAAGGAATATTGCAGGAAATGGAACAATGCCCGAATTCACTTTTATGGCTTTCAGAAAATGGAATTAAATCTCATAACCCTGATGTGAGAGGACTTCATAATGATGGTTGCGGAATGGCTTATATAAATTCAGACGGAAGAGTGAAATCCATCAGAAAAGGCAAAACTGATTTCTGGGATAAGTCGTATCATGATTTTGCTGCAGCAGTTTCATCAAAATTAATTATTGCTCATAACCGTTTTGCAAGTCCAGGATTAAACACAATTGAAAATGGTGCTCATCCTTTTATATATAATAAATTCGGTAAAGATTATGCATTTTGTCACAATGGTGGTGTGGATACTTTTATGGATGAAGCAAAGCAGAGAAATACCAGTGATTCAGAAATTTTCATGGAGCACCTGCTGAACAATATGAAGCATCCGGGAAAGACAGAAGTGGTTGATTCGCTGGAGAAAATTGCAACTACAACTGATTATAGTTCTTTATGTGGTTTCCTGATGTGTGATAAGAACATATATATATGGCGTATATTTAATGAGAAACGTAAGGAAGATTTCGACAAGCTGAGCAGGTATTATACTTTATATATGAGCATCAGAAGCAATTATATCCTTATTGCCAGTGAACCACTTGATGAGGAGAAATGGCTATTGATTCCTAATAAACAATTTCTTGCCATATCACCATCCGATAATGGAATTGAAACATGGTCATATGCTCTTAATGTTTAAATAACACAATCTATTGTTCGAAGTTTTTACAATTGTGATTTTGAATTATGGTCAGCATGTTTACTTTTGACCGGATAAAAAACCACATAATATGAAACCAGACTTCCTTATTGTATTTGTTGCGGCACTGATACCACTCGTGCTTGGATTCCTTTGGTATAACCCTAAAACATTCGGTAATGCCTGGATGAAAGCCGCCGGAGTAACTCCTGAATCTGCTAAAGGTGCAAACATGCCGCTGATGTTAGGATTGACTTATTTGTTCAGCGTGTTTATTGCGTTTACTATGAATTTTGTAACTATTCATCAATGGGGACTGATGTCGTTGCTGGCTGACAATCCTGATGTTGGTGTTCCGGGAACTGCTGCAGCAAATGAGTTAAAAGGTTTGCTTGATCTGTATGGTGGAAAATTCAGGACCTTTGGACATGGTGCATTGCATGGAACTATAACAGGAATATTTTTCGCATTGCCAATAATTACTATTAATGCATTGTTCGAAAGAAAAGGATTTAAGTATATAGCAATAAATGCCGGATACTGGATTGTAGCAATGCTTCTGATGGGAGGTGTTGTTTGCCGTTACTCTCATATTTATTAGGATTACACTCTTTTATAAGAAGACCGGTCTCTGATCCGGTCTTTTTTTTGCCTTTTCGAATAAAAATATTGCTTGTATTACAATCAATCATTTTAAAGAATGAGGCATTATGTTTGTAAACTTTTTAAAATATTTCTTGGAATAAGAATGAAATCAGCGTATATTGGCAAAGTCAAGTTGATATTATTACAATCATATAAAATTAATAGCCATGAGCAAGTATGTTTTGAATCCCCGCTTCTTTATCTATGAGAATAAGGAAGTATCAGAAGTAACAGAATCTCAATTTCACCATTGGACCAATGATAACTGGCATCCAAGTCATCTTTTACATGGAGCTGTTAAAAACAGTCATGATGAAGTGTTCCTCGGTTTCCAGGGTCATTATAAATTCTGTGAATGGCAAGGCAAACCTTTTAACGTCACGTATTTTGTTTACGGAAATGATATTCAATGGCTGGAAGTATATGATGAATACTTTGCAACTTTTGAAGAAGCCGAAGCACGCTATGTCCAGCTGATTGAAAACGGATTCATCTCCAACATTAGAGAAGAGATGCTCCTGGCAGCATAATATTTAACAACCCTACGTTTTGGTCGGGATTCTGTGTTGCAGAAACAACAGCAGTTTTCCCATACCTGCATTTTTTTTAGTTCGGAGTGATTAGTTCGGAGTTCGGAGTAAAAGTAGTTAGAAGTTAGGAGTCAGTGACAAATACTTTTTCTCTGCGATCTGTGGTACTCCTTCTAACTCTGCGTGAAAATTGCAATCATTTATGATTGAAAAATTCTTCTGATTAGAAAATACTTTTGCAACGTAATGATTCTTGTGTAAAGGATGTTTCCTGGTTACACACAGAGATCACTGAGGAACAGAGTTGCACAGAGGGAATGATTGATGAGATATCACTTTAACTACGCTTGTTTTTTCAACAATACTTTCAATACTATCAGCGGAGCAACAAATCCTGCCTATTGTAAATATACTTTTTTTCTTGCATTCTAATATTTGAGTGGTTTCCATTGTCCTTTTTTAAAAAAAAACATTATTGAATTTCGACGAGTAAAAAACTAAATTAAAATTCCATGCACTGCGATAAGTTGTTGGATTACCAGACAAAATGTGATGAGTTGGTTGCTCCATAATTATGATTAGTCTCGCTGACTTGTATTGGCGTGAGTCTGTCGTTTTAATTATCCCACGAAATGTTTTTATTATTTTTTCTCTGTCCGTCGCGTAGAAATAAATTGAGTCGTTGTCTTTTATTTCAAACCTGTAATTGTTGTATTGCCAATCGGATTGTTTCCCTG
>JBDTVD010000453.1:0-2641 GCA_040007375.1 Bacteroidota bacterium
TAACCCATACCGTGCTATCACTTTTTAAAAATAGAGAATGACTTGCACCAGCAGAAACAGCAATAATATCTGAAAGCGAATCCAACTGCACAGGAGAAAAAACATTTAATGTATCACCATTGCCAAGTTGACCTGATGCATTAGCTCCCGTTGCCCAAACTGTTCCATCATTTTTAAGAAACAAAGTGAAACTGCCACCTGATGAAGTGGAGATTACATCACTCAGCAAATTAGTATTTACAACTGATGTTTCATTTGCCGTTATACTACCAATGCCTAATTGTCCCAGATGATTTAATCCGCAACCCATTACCGTATTATTATTACAAACAAAAATGGAATGCTCAAATCCGGCTGATATCTGAGTGACCTGTGCATATGATGTTGCACTGAAAAAGAAAACACTTAACAACATAACAAATTTTGTTAGTGTATTGAAAACACGAAAACTGCGAGTATGATATTTTTCCATAGCATATATATGTTTAAGACTTCTTCTTCAAATGGAAATCTGGTTGCAAGATAAAATTTTTATTATTACCATTATCTTCCATCTTCGAACGAGCTTTCTAACTGTTTCTAGCTATTCTCTGTCATTGTAGTCCGTATCCGTTTAAAAGGAAAAAACAGGCAGCTCATAGAGGTCTGCCTGTTTTTTTTGGGGGAAATTAATACAAGAATGTTCTAATCAATTTTGGAAAATTTCGTAAAAAATATTTTTTCATCATCACTTATCTGCAACGTATACATACCACTTTGTAAGGATGAAGTTTCCACAGTTATAGTTTCATTTATTGATGATAGTTCATCGTGATAAACCAATCCTCCCTGAATATTAAAAATGTTGATTTTACCTCCTTTCATATTTTTATCCTTCAATGAAACAGTTAGAAAATCTTTTGCGGGATTTGGATATACACTCAATACTTTTGAATCTGCATTTTCTGCAATGGCGGCTGTTGTTGCATATTTTAAAATCGTTCCATTCAGTCCCACAATATAACCTGTACTGTTTGCAAATTCTAAACGATAAAGTCGTGGACAGCCAATAGGAACATTATTCCATGTTATTCCGCCATCAGTAGTATTCAGAATTCGTCCTGTGTTATTAGTTATATTTCCACCAATGATGAAACCATTTGATGCATCAGTAAAAGTTATTCCTGTCAGATAATCTGTGTTACCGGATTGAATTGCATTCCAGGTGTTACCGTTATCATTCGTGCGTCTTATGGTGCCATTAGCTCCAACACCAAAACCATTTGCAGGATCTAAAAAATATAAGTCAGAAATAATATTTGTAGTTCCGCTGGATATAGGGTTCCATGTAGTTCCTGCATCAATGGTTCTGTAAACTATTCCCTGGTAATTGGTGCAATAGCCATCTGTAAGAGATGTAAATTTAAGTCCATAGATACCACTGTTGGAGGTAACAGTTTGAGGATTCCAGGTGGCACCACCATCATTTGTCATATATATATAGCCTGATGTACCGTTTATTCCGCCCACACAGTAACCGATGTTAGGATCAAGAAAATATACATTTCTGAAACTAACAACATTACTAACAGATAGACTGTTCCATGTAGCACCACCATCTGTAGTTCTTAAAAAAGTTCCGGTATCCCCTAAAGCAATACCATTCATCAGATCTGTAAAACAAATTGCATAAAGACTTTTTAATGATCCGCTTGTCTGGCTGGTCCAGTTAATACCACCATCTGTTGTTTTTAAAATAGTCCCTGCAGATCCGCAGACATAAACAGTATTTGCATCCACAACAGATATTCCAAGTAGATGATTTGCAGTACCACTGTTTAAAGGAGTCCAGGTTTGACAAAATGATGCCAGGTTCAGGCATAAAATTGAGGCAATAAGTGTAATTGTTTTCATAGGATTTTGTTTTTGAGAATAATAGCGATGAAGCTATAGATTCGGGTGTGATAACAAATGTAAAAATAAATTTTTGATATAAGCTGAGGAAAACGCTGAGGAAAATGTTTGTTTTATTTTTTGATGGAATAGAGTACACTATTTAGTGAGGATTTAAAAATACAAATACAACAGTGATTCATTAAGTGAAGCAGCAAGACAAAGAATAAATCGAAAAATGATGCTATCTTAGTTATATTGAAATCAGAAATTAATTAAAAGGAAATGATTCAAGTTCCTATAAACACTATGGGTAAAGGAATCGATACTATATCTATATAAAGTAATCAATTTTCAAAAGTCATTTAATTTCTACAAGAATATAAATTGCATTCTTAGTGCTTCCTGCTTCTTTAATTAAAACTTTTTGAGATATTAAATTTTGAATATCACGTAAAGCAGTATCAGCAGAGCATTTTGCAATTTTTGCATACTTAGTTGAAGTAAGTTTACCTTCAAAATTATCCAGCAGTTTATTTATAATGAGTCTTTGTCTATTGTTAATATTCTTAGATGAAAGCATCTCCCAATATTTTGCTTTCTTCAAGACTTTAGCCAGTACAATATCAGAATAACTAATTGCTCTATCTAAACATTGCAAAAACCATTCAAGCCAGTTTGTAATATCAAGTGATCCTTTTTGTGTTTGCTCTAAGATATCATAGTATCTCTTTCTTTCTATGCGAATTTGTGCGGACATACTATAAAA
>JBDTVD010000454.1:0-2634 GCA_040007375.1 Bacteroidota bacterium
CCATCCATACCTGATGATATGGGAATTGGATTATTTATATTGCTGAAGTTGATACCTGAACTATCACCAAAAACCCATACACTGTTTGGGTTTTGAGCATAAGTTAAAAAGGGAAGCATAAATACAACAAAAATGAGGGCTTTCACAGTGCTAAATGTAGTAAACTCTGTAGAGAAATCATTAAGTAAATGAACTACCTTCGCCGAATGAGTCATAAATCGGGATTTGTTGCTATTGTGGGCAAACCCAATGCTGGTAAGTCAACGCTGATGAATGCCTTTCTGGGCCAGGATCTTACTATGGTAAATCCAAAAGCCCAGACCACCCGTCATCGCATAAAAGGAATTCTGAATGGTGATGATTACCAGGTGATCTTCAGTGATACTCCCGGAGTGATTGAACCCATATATAAGTTGCATGAGAAAATGATGGGTGCTGTGAATGCAGCTTTTGAAGATGCAGATGTGCTTTTATATATAACTGAAATAGCTGATCTGAAACTGGATGACCTTACCAAAGCAAAACTCACCGGATCTGATGTACCGTTGTTTGTAGTGCTGAATAAAGTGGATGTTTCTAACCAGGAACAGATTGATAAAGCCATTGCACACTGGCAGGAAACATTAAATCCGGAACACATTTTTCCTGTTTCTGCATTGCGAAATTTTTATCTTGATGTTTTACTGAAACATATTTTAGAAAAACTACCGGAAGGACCTGCTTACTTTGATAAAGATGATTCACTGAGTGATCGTGACACGCGTTTTTTTGTGGAAGAAATAATTCGTGAACGTATATTATCTTTTTATCAGAAAGAAATTCCTTATTCTGTTGAAGTGAAAGTGATGCAGTATAAAGAATCAGAAGACATCGACAGAATTTATGTAACATTATTTGTAACACGTGAATCACAAAAAATAATTTTACTTGGAAAAGGTGGAGCAGCAATAAAAAAGTTAGGAACGGAATCACGCAAAAAAATAGAAGCTGTAGTAAATAAAAAAGTATTCCTCGAATTAACTGTTAAGGTAGAAGACAACTGGAGAGATGATGAGAGGCAGTTGAAGAGATTTGGGTATGAGTGAAGGGAATTATAAATTATAAATTATAAATTATAAATTATAAATTAAATCAGTAGAGTAATTGTATTTCGAAGATAGCTTTCGTCTTGATACTTGTCTTGATACTAAGAAAATTAAATTCAAAATTATAAATTGATGATGGCTGTTTTAGAATGTGATGTTTGCAGTAAGGCTGATTATCAAATAATATTAAAAGTTAAAAAACACGAATTACAGATTCACTTAATGTTGTGATTAAATCGTAATTCGTACTTCGTAAATCGTAAATCAAAATGTCAAACATAGTTGCAATAGTAGGTCGTCCGAATGTTGGTAAGTCGACTTTATTTAATCGATTAACGGAAACGCGTAAAGCCATTGTTGATGATACACCTGGTGTAACGCGCGACAGGCATTATGGCAAATCCGAATGGAATGGAAGAGTTTTTTCTGTAATTGATACAGGTGGATATATTCATCAGAGCAGTGATGTTTTTGAAAAAGAAATTCAGCGTCAGGTAAGTCTTGCAATAGATGAAGCAGATGTTATTTTATTTACTGTTGATGTAGAAGAAGGGTTGACTGATCTTGATAAAGATGTTGCAAAGTTGCTTCGTAAAACACAGAAGCCGATGATGATTGTTGCTAATAAAGCAGATAATGCCATGCGTCAGAATTCTACAGGAGAATTTTATGCATTGGGTTTAGGTGAAGTGTATGGATTGTCAGCAATAAATGGAAGTGGTACGGGAGAATTGCTGGATGATCTGGTAAAGAAATTTACAAAGCCTGATGAAGAAGAACTGGATTTACCAAAGCTTGCAATCATTGGTCAGCCGAATGTGGGAAAGTCTTCTTTACTGAATGCACTGATCGGTGAAGAGCGTACGATTGTTACACCACTTGCAGGGACCACACGCGACACTATATATACACGTTACAATAGTTTCGGATTTGATTTTTATTTAATTGACACTGCAGGATTACGCAAGAAAAGAAATGTTTCAGAAGACATTGAATTTTATTCTGTAATGCGATCGATACGTGCAATTGAAGAATCAGATGTTTGTTTGATATTACTGGATGCAACAAATGGAATCACTGCGCAGGACATTAATATTTTTCATCTTATAGAACGGAATAATAAAGGTGCTGTAGTTATTGTAAACAAATGGGATCTCATTGAAAAAGATACCCAGTCTACAAAAAAGTTTGAAGAGATGATCCGCGAAAAACTGCAGCCGATGGTTGATGTTCCTATAGTATTTACATCAGTTACAGAAAAGCAACGGATACATAAAGCGCTTGAAATTGCTGTGAAAGTGTATCAGAATAAAACACAGAAAATACTTACCAGCAAGTTGAATAAAATCCTTCTTCCTATCATTGAAAACAATCCTCCACCTGCAATAAAAGGAAAGAGCATCAGCATTAAATATATCACGCAACTTCCCGCAAGCTCACC
Source organism: Bacteroidota bacterium (assembly GCA_040007375.1). Lineage (GTDB taxonomy): Bacteria > Bacteroidota > Bacteroidia > AKYH767-A > OLB10 > JANOXC01. Next base: position 2,527 of record JBDTVD010000454.1, read on the forward strand.
AACATTTGCTTTTTTCTCCAATCTTCCTCAATATATAAAAGATCCCTATAAAAGATTTATTGAAAACAAGATGAGAGAGCATTTTGATTTTAACGGTGTTCCTGTTAC
>JBDTVD010000455.1:0-2632 GCA_040007375.1 Bacteroidota bacterium
TACTTCCAGTGTTCATGCTTGAATAAGTAGTCCAGTTATTACCATCAAATTTTTCTACAAAACCATTTCCACAAGTCCAGAAATATCCATCATTATCAATGCGAACATCTTTTACATGCCCGCCGGAAATATGCGAAGTCCAGTTGCTGCCATCGTAAATCCATGCACCTGATATTCCCCCTAATGAACCAATAATAACAGTGTCGCCTCTTGCATCAATTTCTGTTAAATTAATATTTCCGAAAGGTGAATTACTATTGTTGATGTGCGACCAGTTTGTTCCGTCATATATATCAATAGATATAGTTGTTGCTGCATACACTTTGTTTGTGCTTTCATCCACTTCCACATCACTTATCTGATTAAAACTAATTCCTGAATTTGATGAAGTGTAAGTTATCCAGTTTAATCCGTCAAATTTTATCAAACCTGAATTACTTCCTATCCATATATTGTTTTGTGCATCTACATCAATGTCGGTTACATCTGTAGTTGGCAATCCTGAATTTGATGGTGTGTAAACTGTCCATGTTGTTCCGTTATATTTTGCAACACCACCTTGTGAAGTATTGAAATCAGAAAATGTAACCCACACATTATTGTTATGGTCAATTGCAATGGCATTCATTAAATCAGTTGGCAGAGGCGAATTGGTCATATCCCATTTCGTCCAGGTAGTTCCATCGTAATGTGCAACACCACCATGTTCATTGAAATTCACATTTGCATTACAGACCACCCAAACTCCATTGTTTTGGTCGAAGGCAATGCCGTACACTTGAGCGTTTGGAATGTAACCTTCAAAATTGCTCCATGCAGTAAATACTGAATCATCAAAACGGACAACACTTCCTTCGCTGTAAAAAGGAAGATATCCTCCTGTCCATTTATTTCCGCATTGATCCACTTCGATATTCCGGAAGTAGTCACCACCTAAACCTGTATTGGTTGGACGGATGTATTTCCAGTTTGGATCTATGGTTTGTGCAACACCTGTCGCTGAGAGAAGTAAAATGAATGATAAAAGGTTAATTATTTTTTTCATACTTTATAATTTTTCAAAAGTTTGTAAGGAAGATGAATCTGCTCTGCAAAGGCATTACAGAATTCTTCTTATAAGTTTTATAATTTACTTATTTTCTATTAATATTTTATTAGTGCAACCGAATTATCGTTGCATAAAATGTGGAACATGCAAAAACTCTATGGAGGGGAATTGCTATCAGCTTAAAAGGCAATTGCCATTTGCAGAAGGCCAATCACAGTAATAAAAAAATTTAACAAGGATTATGAAAATTGTGGAGGATGCCAAACAAGGACATGGCAGTTAGTGAATATTATTGAATCGTCTTCAATAAAAAAATCATCACTGATTGTTGGTAATGATTTGTAATTAAATGATATTAACTGGTTCGAAATTGAAACATAGTTAATTACTGAATAAGCATCGGTAGATTTAAATGGCAATTTTTTATCGGTTTCATTGTCGTAATCATTTCCGTCATCAGTAACGTAATGCATTACAAGAAATTTTATAAACGACACCGAGTTGTCATTTTGTTTCGTTTCTTCGAAATGTTGAGAAAGCACATTTAGTTTTAAAAGTTCCTTAAGGTCGGTAACCGAAAAAACGTAAATAAAAAGCAGAAGGAGGACTGTTATTTTTTTCACCGGTTATTTGATCTTTTAAAAACTCTTTTTAATCATCAGAGGCAAAGGTAAAGGTATTATTAAGGGCTGTTAATTAATAATACTGAACGGGGATAAAAGCCTGATGAAGGAGTAAATTCAAGGTTGTAAATAATATGGTTACCCGTGAATTTTATTAGGAATGGTGTAAACCCTGAAGAGTGTATGGCATTATTTAATTTTTAAAGCATCATAACTGATAGCATTAATTTTTATTATGATATTAAAACATTGTCACAGTGTACCTCTATAATACTTTCTCTCTATTCAGGTGCTTCACTCAAAGGAGGCATCAACTTTTCATAAAAATACGAGCCATCATCATTAGTAATTATGAAGTCTTTATAAATCTTTACTACATCTTCAACGCTGGATTGTCCAACCGGTGCTTTAAATAAATAAAAAGTAAATTCAATAACACGTGCTTCTCCGGGATTAATAATTGTTAACGGAAATTCGTAATGAATATGTTCACCTCCTTTTACTAAACGTTGAGCTTCACCATCTGATGTAAAAATAGTTTTCCCGCTTTCACCATCTTCTTTTCCATTAACAAGTGCTGCAAATCTTCCTGCTGAAGTGACTTCTAAATCTGCATAAATTATTTTTGGATTTGTTGCATCGGGTAATAACCACCAGCGCTTCAATTGAATTTGATTATATATAGATTTACGCTGCTCCGTTTTTGCAATATTCTTTTTAAGGGAACCGGCTTTTTCAATTTTATCATACGTGAACAGGCCAATACAAATTATTACCAGGGAAATGATTGCCGTATAAAAATGAATAGGAAATAATTTAAAATGATGGTAATAAACTACAGCAATGGTACTGATGGTAATATGAATTCCGAGGAAAAGTAAATATGACCCTATAAACAGTCCTCTAAAGTCAAGTGATATCCAATCTTTCCCACTACTTTTTAGTGAATAACTATCTAATA
>JBDTVD010000456.1:0-2610 GCA_040007375.1 Bacteroidota bacterium
TGATGTTGCAAATGATGTTTTAAATCCTAATACCTGGAAACCATATTTCAATTCATTTTTCCCCATGAAATTGGTAAAGTTCATGTCGAGATTAAAACCATCCACTGAACTTGTGCGTGGTTCCTGCTCTGCTTCTGATTGTGAAATATTATATTTTGAGTAAGCAAAATTTCCATCAATAAGATTGGATGAGCCTCCCGGAACAAGTACAAAATTAAAACCACCACCTGCAGACTTCCAGCTGTTGTCAGTGAGGAAACGATAATTAGCATCATCTTTAAACTGAAAACCAAACACACTCAGTTTACTTCCGCTTTCACCATACATGGAAATTTTACCATATATATCCAGGAAACTATATGGCAAACCTTTATCATCTATATAACTGTAAAGTTTTGGTGATGTCTGATCAAGATAAGAATTCTTCGCTGTAAAAATAAATGATGATCCACCGCCACCTTCTGTCTTTTGTTTTTGAAGGGGACCTTCAACCAGAAGTTTTGATGTAAAAGGATTGGAAGAAACTTTTCCTGCAATTCTTTTTTTATTTCCATCACGTGTAGTAATGTCCATCACCGATGATATACGTCCTCCATACTCAGCACTGAAACCACCAGTGTAAACATCAGCATTACGGATAATATCAGAATCAAAAACAGAAAATAACCCGATAGAGTGGAAAGGATTATATATAACCATTCCATCCAGCAAAACTTTATTCATTACAGGTGTACCTCCGCGAATATATAATTGTCCGCCCTGGTCGCCACTGAATACCACTCCTGGTAATACCTGCATATATTGTGCAAGGTCAGGTTCGCCACCTACCGAAGGAAGCATTTTAATTTCACGTGGTGTTACTTTCGTTACAGAAGTTCTTACCTCTGTACGCTGCACTTCTTTTTCTGCAGAGATCTCTACATCTTTCAGATTGATTGCAGATCGTTTAATGGTTAATTGTTTTGTTACAATCTCATTTGTTTTAACTTCAATATTAACCAGCATGCTATCATAGCCAATTGAAGTAGTAAACAATATATATTTACCTACAGGCACATTGGTGATGGAATAATATCCATTTACATCTGTTGCCGCGCCGTATGTTGTTCCTTTCAGATATACATTCGTAAAAAGAATGGGTTCACCATTTTCTTTATCATAAACAAATCCACGAACAGTTCCTTTTTGAGCAGTAGCCTGAAGAAGTGATATAACAAGCAGGAAAGTGAATAGCAGTAGTTGTTTTCTCATAGTTGTTTCTGAATGCTGCTATTTAATAATTGTGTCAGCCATTTTTAATATCAGGTTAAACTCATCAGTTGTAACAGGGCTTACTGATAAGCGACCGATGCGTACAAGTGCCATATTTTTCAGTTTCGGCTCTTTTTTAATCTGCGCAAGAGTTACCGGATTCTTAAGTTTCTTATAGGGTTTAAGATCTACGGCGACCCATGCCTTTTCTTCCGTTGTAGGATCCTGATAAGCCTCCTTAGTCACTTTGGCAATTCCTGCGATTTCAGTTCCCTCATTACTGTGATAGTAAAAAATCATATCACCTTTCTTCATACTCTGCATGTGATTTCGTGCAGCATAATTCCTCACTCCGTTCCAGAAAGTTCCTTTGTCAGATACAAACTGATCCCATGAATAAACGGACGGTTCGGATTTTACCAGCCAATATTGCATACGTTTAAATTAAAGAATGCCGAAAGTACTGAAAAGTGCAATTCTATTTTTGCTATAACTGAAGGTGATTTGTATTTTACAATTAAAACACATTTATATTTGCGCACTCAAATCCCTGCACATGAAAAAAACAGCACTCACAGTTATCATATTTATTATCAGTTCATTTTTGGTTTCTGCACAACATAGCTGCTGTAACTCGGCCACGCATGCTGAAACAGCAATGATATCAGATCCTTCATTTATTGCATCTCATGCTGATCCTCTGCCCCTTAACTTTGTTGCCTCTTCCGGAGGTATGATCACTTTTGATACTCCTGATGGTAAGAAAGCAAATGCATTTTATGCAAGGGTAAAGGATTCAAAGAATGTAATTTTCATGTTCCATGAGTGGTGGGGATTGAATGTTTATATAAAACGTGAAGCAGAAAGATTGAGCGAACAAACAGGTGCTTCAGTGCTGGCTGTTGATCTCTACGACGGGGAGGTTGCTGATAATGCGGAGGATGCATCTAAGCTGATGGAAAAAGTGGATGAAACCAGGATTCGTACTATCATAAGTGGAGCAATTGATTTTTGCGGTAAAGACAGCAGGATACAAACTATCGGATGGTGTTTCGGAGGGAAGTGGAGTTTGCAGGCTGCACTGATGGCCGGACCGAATGCAGTGGGTTGTGTTATGTATTATGGTTTTCCTGAACAGGATAAAAATAATCTGATGAAATTATCCTGCCCATTAGTAGGGTTTTTTGCAAAGCAGGATGACTGGATAACGCCTAAAGTAGTGAAGGATTTTGAATCCATGCTTCATGAATTGAAGAAGTCAGTTACTATATATAATTATGATGCAGTGCATGCTTTTGCAAATCCAAGTAATCCGAAATATGATAAAGTAGCAGCGGATGATGCCATGATAAAAGCAGT
>JBDTVD010000457.1:0-2600 GCA_040007375.1 Bacteroidota bacterium
GAGTTTTGAGTTCGGAGTTTTGAGTTCGGAGTTTTGAGTTCGGAGTTTTGAGTTCTAAAAAATAAAAAAAATGTCAGGTGAAATAACCTGACATTTTTTTTGCCAATTAATATTATCAGTAGAACACTTCACGCAGATCTTTATCACGTGATCAAACCAGTTTCCTCCTCATTGAAACAACTTCCGTTTTATTCAGTAAAACATCTTCAGTAATTTATCTGCGGCATTTTGTGAAACATTTAATCGTGAAACATTTCTTATTACGAATAATTCCATTATTATAAATCCAATACATTAAATCCCAACAAGATATGATAAAGGTAATACTGTTGATTAATTTCCGGTTCCCTAATCATCATCATAATGTTCCCCCTTATCTTTGATCACCTTAACAGAAAATCAAAAAATAGCTATATATGAACTTACGTAACGAATTTACCAAATATGCCATACATAACAGAGGTATGGGAAGCCATGGTGTAGATCAGTATATCAATTCAGTATATGCCGATTATATTTCACCAACAATTATTGAAGAGCGTTCATTAAATATTGCGCAGATGGATGTGTTTTCACGTCTGATGATGGATCGTATTATTTTTATGGGAACAGGTATTAATGATTATGTTGCCAATATCATTCAGGCGCAATTGTTATTTCTTGAATCAAGCGATCCGAAAAGAGATATTACTTTATATGTAAACAGCCCTGGTGGTTCTGTATATGCAGGATTGGGTATTTACGATACACTGCAGTTTGTTCAGCCTGAAATTGCTATGATCTGCACGGGTATGGCTGCATCTATGGCTGCTGTATTAATGTGTGCAGGAACCAAAGGCAAACGTGCTGCTTTGAAACATGCACGTGTGATGATACACCAGCCTATGGGTGGTGCTGAAGGTCAGGCTTCCGATATTGAAATCACAGCAAAACAAATTCAGATTCTGAAAAAAGAATTGTATGAAATTATTGCGCTTCATTCCAATAAAGAATATGAGCAGGTTTGGAAAGACAGTGACAGAGATTACTGGATGACAGCTCAGGAAGCAAAAGATTACGGAATGATTGACGAAGTGTTAGTTCGTTCGAAAGTAAAATAGTTAAATGATGTTTCGCAGAAACGGCAGCGTCAGTCAATGATTGCTGCCGTTTTTGTTTACAATATATGGATCAGCTTTCACCAAATAACTTGCAGGGCTGCATTGGGAATATGTATCTTCGCAGGAGTTAATTTTCCAATAATTTCAGGTGATGAAAAAGCAACAACAGGAAATCGTATGCTCCTTCTGCGGCCGCGATAAAAGTTCGGTGAATGTTCTAATTGCAGGCATCCAGGGACATATCTGCGACCAGTGTGTTACGCAGGCACAAACGATTGTTGATGAAGAACAGGATCATAAATTCCGTCAGTCAATAGGTCAGTTTATTAATGTTCCGAAACCAGGTGAGATAAAAACATTTCTTGATGAATATGTAATCGGACAGGATCATGCAAAAAAAGTAATGAGTGTGGCAGTTTACAATCATTACAAACGATTGATATACGGAAGAAAGAAAAACGAAGAAGTTGAAATCGAAAAAAGTAATATCATCATGGTGGGTGAAACCGGAACGGGAAAAACTTTACTGGCACGCACCATTGCCAAACTTTTAAAAGTTCCTTTTTGTATTGCTGATGCTACTGTTTTAACTGAAGCAGGTTATGTTGGTGAAGATGTAGAAAGTGTTTTAAGCAGATTGTTACAGGCCGCAAATTATGATGTTGAATCCGCAGAACGTGGAATAGTATATATAGATGAAATAGATAAGATAGCACGTAAAAGTGATAACCCATCTATTACAAGAGATGTAAGTGGTGAAGGTGTGCAGCAGGGTTTATTAAAGATGCTGGAGAATACAATTGTAAATGTTCCTCCTCAAGGCGGACGTAAGCATCCTGAACAAAAAATGGTTGCTGTAAACACACAGAATATTTTATTTATATGCGGAGGTGCATTCAGTGGTATTGATAAAATAATCAGCCGTAGATTAAATACTAATTCATTGGGCTTCTCTAAAAAGAATGACAGAGCTTCAATTAATAAGGATGCAATATATCAGTATATCACTCCATCCGATTTAAAAACATTCGGACTTATTCCGGAGTTGATCGGGCGTCTTCCGGCAATCACTTACCTGGTGCCTCTTGATCAGGAAGCATTGCGCCGTATTTTAACAGAACCAAAAAATGCAATCATCCGACAGTACGAAGCTCTCTTTGATATGGAGCACATCAAACTGAATTTCAGTCCGGATGTTTTTGATTTCATTGTAGAAAAAGCAATTGAATACAAACTTGGAGCGAGAGGATTACGCACCATCTGTGAAGCAATTATGCTTGATGCAATGTTTGAAGTTCCTTCAGGAAAAAATATTAAAGAGTTTGATGTAACACTTTCTTATGCTGAAGAAAAACTGGGCAACTCCGGATTGCAACACCTGAAAGTAGCATAAAGGAATTATAAATTCAAAATTATAAATTCAAAATGAAAGACAGTAATTTATAATTTATAATTTAGAATTTAGAATTTAGAATTTCATCTGTGTCTTTCATATTCTGA
>JBDTVD010000458.1:0-2596 GCA_040007375.1 Bacteroidota bacterium
CATTAATTGCTGCTGTTGTTCAGGATATGAATATGCTGCAGGAAGAAAATTTTTACTCAACAGGAAGCATTGCTGAACATCATGCTGAAAAAGTTGCTGAAACTTATTCTCTGTTTCGTCCGGAGCAACGTGCACTTACTTTCTATCCTGTAAATAACTGGCAGGATAAAATGCAGTTGAAAACGGAAGTAAATTTCAAATCAAAAGAAATTGAAGCAGGATTAATTATACACGAAGCATTGGCATTTATTTCAACTGAAAGTGATGTGGAAACGGCATCAGTAAAAATTAAGAATATATATAATCTTTTAACTGCCGAAACTGATATACTAAAGAAAGAATTAATGCAGATCATGGATCGTTGTCGTCCGTTGCAATGGTTTACCGGAAATTATACCGTGTTTTCAGAAAGAGATTTTGTTAATGGTGATGGAAAGCTTTTACGTCCTGACCGAATTATGCTGAAAGACAAAACTGCAATTATAGTAGATTATAAAACCGGAGAAGAAGCACCGTCCCACATAAAACAAGCTGATGAATATGCCGGTTTGCTGAATGAATCAGGTTACCAGGTTGTTGAATGCTGGCTTTTTTATACATCTTCAGGAAAGATGCTTAACACAATGAATAAGAGCGGAAGACAAGGTGTTTTACCTATCTGAAACAACTCACATTTCAACGATTCCTTTTACTACTTTTGCCCTTCGTTTTATCTTTTAATCGTACACAAATTATGTCAAACGGTATTTACCAGGTTCCGGCAGTTATCAATGAACCGGTGTTAAATTATGCTCCCGGAAGTGTTGAACGTCAACAGTTAAAAGACGCACTGAAAGAAGCGCGATCACAACAGAAAGATCTGGCCATGATCATTGGCGGACAGGAAGTAAGAACTGATAAGCGTGGTGATCTTCGTCCTCCGCACGATCATCAACATTTGTTAGGTCAGTATTCTATTGGTGATGCAACACATGTAAAGGCTGCTATTGATGCTGCATTAAAAGCGCGTCATGATTGGGCAGAAATGGAATGGGAACAGCGCGCATCCATATTTTTAAAAGCTGCTGATCTTTTAGCAGGACCTTATCGTGCAAAAATAAATGCTGCAACAATGCTTGGGCAAAGCAAGAGTGCGTACCAGGCAGAAATTGATGCTGCATGTGAGATGATAGATTTTCTTCGTTTCAATGTGCAGTATGCACGCGAAATATATTTACAACAACCGATATCTTCAAAAGGTGTTTATAATAGAGTGGAACAACGACCACTTGAAGGATTTATATTCGCATTAACACCATTTAACTTTACTGCAATAAGTGGTAATCTTCCAACATCATGTGCAATGATGGGAAATGTTGTTGTATGGAAACCTGCATTCACGCAGATATATGCAGCAGCAGTATTGATGGAAGTATTTATGCTTGCAGGATTACCTCCAGGTGTTATCAATTTAGTTTACACTCCTGGTGCAGTAACAGGTGATGTAATTTTTTCACATCCTGATTTTGCAGGAATACATTTTACAGGATCAACTGCAGTGTTCCGTGATGTATGGAAAACAATTGGAAATAATATTGAGAAGTATCGTAGCTATCCACGCATTGTTGGTGAAACAGGTGGTAAAGATTTTATTCTTGCACATAAATCTGCTGTTGCTGCGGAAGTTGTTACAGCAATATCAAGAGGTGCATTTGAATACCAGGGACAGAAATGCAGCGCTGCATCACGTGCATATATTCCATCTAATTTATGGCCTGCAATTAAAGAAGGATTGATAAAAGATCTGGAATCAATGAAGATGGGACCAACAGAAGATTTCAGCAATTTTATTAATGCTGTTATTGATGAAAAGTCATTTGACAAGCTGGCATCATATATAGATGAAGCAAAGAAAAATCCAAATGTAGAAATTATCACAGGCGGAACTTATGATAAGAGTAAAGGTTATTTTATACGACCAACTATTATCGTTACAAAAGATCCGATGTATGTTACTATGTGCGAAGAATTATTCGGACCGGTTCTTACATTATATGTATACGATGAAAATAAATTTGACGAGACCTGTGATCTTGTTGACAAAACAGGAATGTATGCATTAACCGGTGCAATACTTTCTACGGATCGTTATGCAATTCAGGCAGCAACAAAAAAGCTGGTTCATGCTGCTGGTAATTTTTATATAAATGATAAATGTACAGGTGCTGTTGTTGGTCAGCAGCCTTTTGGTGGCGGACGTGCATCAGGAACGAATGATAAAGCTGGAAGTATGATTAACCTGTTACGCTGGGTTTCTCCACGAACTATAAAAGAAACATTTGTTCCTGCAACTGATTACCGTTATCCGTTTTTATCAGCAGAATAATTTATATATATAAACCATGCAACTTACCCTCACACGACCATTAGCATTCTTTGATCTTGAAACAACCGGTGTTACCATTGGTTCTGACCGTATCATTGAAATCAGCATCTTAAAAATAATGCCTGATGGTAGTCGCCAGGTAAAAACAAAACGCATCAATCCTGATCGTGCGATTCCTGCAGAATCATCAAAGATTCATGGCATCTTCGATCATGATGTTGCATTTGAGCC
>JBDTVD010000459.1:0-2596 GCA_040007375.1 Bacteroidota bacterium
CATTAAAGTAGGAATGATACCTGGCTTCATGCTTATCCGTTGATTCATCCAGATAGGTTTTTTTAAGCACCGATCTTTCCATTAATTTAAAATTGTATCCTAGCTTAACAGCTATTTTGTGAAAAGTATAACCTGCTGCAAGTACACCTTCAATCGTCCTTGAATAATGGTCAGCTATATAGTATGGGCTGGTTGACATGCTGTACTTTATAACAGAATCCTTTATACCTTCTGAATTAAAATGCCTTCTGTAATAAGCAAGACCAGCATTCATAAAAAAGTTTCTAGTGCTTATATATTTATAATTAACACCAAACTGATATCCTGATCTTGACTGTGCTTTAAAACTAACATTTGAAGTGCAGTCAACATTTATACTACAATACTCAGGATGATAAACAGCACGTTCCGGATTAAACACTTTGGTGTAGTGCATACCAATGCTTATTCCCAGCAGAGAATAATTTTTTCTCTTTTGCGCAATACAATTATTAAAATTGAAACATAAAAGAATAAATAATATCACAAGGGTTCTCATAAAGGAGCATTGGTTGCGATATTCAAACTGTAATTCGGATATTTTATTGTGAAATTCCCGTTTGTGGTATTAGCCCCTTACAATGCCAGTAATAATTATATAAAATACCATATCCTTTAACCTGTTAACTTCCCGATATTATTTCTCTCCCCTGCTCCAGTGTTCTTTTTAATCCATCCATTTGCTTTCCTCTTGCTGCTGTATAAAATGGTTGTCCACCGCCTGCAAATGTTTTGCAATAATGATTCTTACTTCATCACTGAAATGCCGATTGAATATCTTAGGATTCAAACGATCAATAAAAATTACCCTGATTGTCAATTTTAGTGATAAAAACTGTTGGTACTCCAGGAGTAATACAATTTCCAATTACAATATTATCATCATTGATATCTTTTAATAAAGTCATTGCCTGAAAATTATTATCGATATTTTTATACCACAATAGATTTCCACTACTATCAACTTTTTGAATAACTGTTTTATATCTGTTCAATGAGGTATTATAAATATTACCTGCAATACTAAAACTGCCATCAGTATTTTCCTTAACGGAAGATCCTATCACATCTCTATATTTTTTTTCCCATATCTGTGTGCCTGTATGATCTACTTTGATTAGTAAAAGCTGTGGAAGTGATACTGAATCTGCAGCTAGTCCGCATGTCACAAAATCACCGTTTGAAAGTTCAATCGTAGATTTACCTATTTTCTGATAGGCGCCAATATACTTATCCCAAAGTTTATTACCTGCTGAATCAACCCGGAGATAATATAAAACGTGTTGGTTTCCACTTATACTGTAACCTGTTAACAATATATCGCTGTTTACAGTTTCCATTGCATGCACAACAAAAATTGCTGAATTTCCCGGGTATGTGTTACTACTTATCACATCTCCATTTTGGTTTACTTTGAGTATATAGATTTCAGTTCCTGCAAGTACATTTCCACATATTAATAAATTTCCATCACTGGTTTTAACAATACATACTTGCTCATTACCGAAAGAATTTACAAAATATGATTTATTCCAAAGTGTATCACCATCCTGATTTAATTTCGTTAAAAACAAATCCTGACCAGTATTTCCTAAAATATTTCCACAAATAAAATAATTCTGGAAAGATTCAGTTATGGAAGCAGGGTAGTAACCACTTCCCTGATAAAAATCTTTTTTCCAAATAAGATTACCCGATTTACTCACTTTCATAATACAACAACCCGCGTTGGATTTAGCACACATAACAATATTATCGTCACTCGATTTTATTGTAGAAAAATCATACGGAAAAAGTCTTGCATCAGAGAAGAAATAATAATTCGGTGCAGTAACTGTAACGGTTTCAAGCGGAAGATACTCTTCACCTTCCTTTTTACATGAGTAAAATAAAACAGTAACAATTATCAAAAGCAACCATGGCCTTCTAAGAATAAAAGATAATAAGAATTGGTGCATTTAAACTATTTATAGAATATTTTCATGTGATAATTGCACCTGATTTAGCTCCCGGTAATCAACGCTTTTCCCTGCTCCAACGCTTTTTTCAATCCGTCCATTTGTTTTCCTCCTGCAGTTGCATAAAACGGTTGTCCTCCACCACCACCTTGTATTTCCTTTGCAAGTGTACGTATGATGTTGGTTGCATTCATGCTCTTATCAGCAACAAGATTATCAGATAATATTAATGACAAATGTGGTTTGCCTTCAATATCAGCACCAAGTAATAAAAACAAATTATCCAGTTGATTTTTTAAATCGAAGGAAAGATTTTTAATGAGATCAGCAGATGGTAATTCAATCTGCTCCACAATCATATTTACACCATTTACTTTGTTTACTTTTCCCATCAAAGAAGATTTTACCTGTCGTGCTTTTTCAAACATCATTGCATCCAGTTTATCTTTCAATGATTTATTTTCTTCAAGCACAGACTCTACTCCTTTCACAATGTCTTTCGGATTATTCAAAAGCATTTTTACTTTTTCCAACGCTGCAGTCTGATTGTTAATCCACTCTTCCACACCTGCACCGGTTATCGCTTCAATTCTTCTCAC
>JBDTVD010000460.1:0-2595 GCA_040007375.1 Bacteroidota bacterium
TTTATATAACCACACTTTAATAAAACGCTCCACACTTTTGTCATCCTGTAGGGAACTTGTGGTATCAAACCTATTGCAGGAAAATTGTGATTCTTCATTAATTTGAAAATTCAGAATATATCTTTCTCATGCATATTTTTTCATTACAGAAGGGGATTGCCACAACACATTCTGTGTTTCGCAATGACGGAGAAAAAGTCTAGCTACTCAATACTAACTACTAGCTACTAAAATTCATTCACTACTTTATAAAGCGTATCTCTCTCCACAGCTTTTCTTCCTGAATGATGAATTAACTCTACCAGTTGTTCTGTAGTCAGCACCGGAATTTTTTCTTCTGATCCTGCCATGGAATAAATTTTTGTACTGTCATCAATTGTTCCATCCAGATCATCAACACCAAAAGATTGTGAAACCTGTGCTGTTGTTCTTCCAATCATCGGCCAGTATGCTTTTATATGATCGAAGTTATCCATATATATTCTGGCAACAGCGTAATTTCGTAAGTCTTCTACCATTGTTGTCTCCGGAATATGACTCATCTCATTATCATGATTACGGAATTTCAGTGGAATGAAAGTATTAAATCCACCCGTTTTATCCTGCAGTCTTCTTAACCGTTCCATGTGATCAATGCGATGTGCATATGTTTCTATATGACCGTACAACATCGTTGCATTACTTTTCATTCCTAATGAATGTGCAGTTTCATGAATGTGCAACCACGTTTCAGATGAACATTTATCTCCTGCAATTTCCAGTCTCACTGCTTCATCAAAAATCTCTGCACCACCTCCAGGCAATGAATCCAGTCCGCATGATTTTAAATAAGACAATCCTTCCTTCGCATCCATCTTTGCTTTACGGAACATGTAATCCAGTTCCACAGAAGTAAATCCTTTTATATGTAAGTCAGGACGATGTGCTTTGATCTGCTTCAATACATCACCAAAAAATTGCAGATCTAATTTAGGATGTACACCACCAACAATATGCACTTCTGTTATCGGTTGTCCATCATAAGCTTTTACACGATCCAGCATTTGTTCTGCAGTGAGCTCCCAACCTTCCTCACGGTTTTTATACAGACGGCTATAGGAACAAAACTTACATGCAAAAACACAAACGTTAGTCGGTTCAATATGAAAGTTACGATTGAAATACGTGCGCATCCCATTCTTACGTTCACGAACCATGTTTGCCAGAACTCCTAATTCACCTGTTGATGCATTATTGTACAACCACTCTCCTTCAGCAGGTGAAATACGAATTGCTTTCTCTACTTTTTCTGTAATCGCTTTCAGTTCTTCACTCGCTGAATTCGTTCTTATATATTCTTTTAATATTGACATTTTTTTTGTAACCAGTAGTTAGTATTTAGTAGTTAGTCTATCTATACTACCATTAGATATTTTGGAATTATTTATGATTTTCTATTTCACACAGAGATCGCTGAGATACAGAGAACACAGAGAAATACAATCATTTATAATTTCTAATTTATAATTTATAATTTCTTTTCATGCGAAGAAAAATCATGCTTTAACCATTAATTATTCATTGACATATTGCATCGCCGCTGCTTCCATTAGGGAAAATGATAATTGCTTTTGATCTTGATTCATCTTCTCCATCCAGTTGCAGGAAGTAAACTCCTCTGGGAAGATTAACTGACGGTACAGAAAACTTATCTCCGGGATTACTTGTTACTTCTGTTTCATAAACAGCTTGTCCCAATGTACTCACCAATCGTATTGTCATCTTTTGTGTCTTTGTAAAATTTGATTTCACACAGAACGATGTTCCCATAACAGGATTTGGATATATTAACGGATCATCATCATTGCATCCTGCAGCATTATCTTCTCTGGAATAAAAACTTCGCGTTATAAAATTATTCACCGTATTACTATCCGTTGCAGTGATGCGTACTTCTAAAATATTCTGTCCGTTTTTTCCAGCAATCTCCGGTAATGTAACCTGAATTTCTGCACCGGATATTAATGAATCAGCATAAGAAATATGTTTGGGAATTCCTTCATGCATCCCGTACACCAATTCAAAACCATGAATAATTGATGCTCCACGGTTTTTCAATTTCACAACAGGAGCAAAACAACGTACTATAGTTTCACGAACAGGATTAGTAACATCTTCAAGAGATAAATCAACGTTACGCATACTGACCTCATCTATTCCTGGTGAAACAAACAATGCACTCCTGTACTGATTAATTGCAGTATCCATGCGTTCAATCTGATCAGGAGTAAAAAACTGCATGAATTTATCATCACTGTAATCCATGTAATTCATAAACATAATTCCATCTCCACCACTTGTACATCCATCAAACTTTGGATATTTCGGACAACAGTAATTTGCATCTGCCTGCATTGGAGTATCATCAACCTGGTCATCAATTGAGCAATCAGGAGAATCTCCCCAGATATGAATCAACTGAAACCAATGACCGATTTCATGAGTTGCCGAACGACCGTAATTATATTTTGTACTTAAATCTCCAACCCTTCCAAAAGCTTTGTAATGTATTACCACACCATCTTCAGCAGCATTACTTCCCGGAAAAGTTGCAAA
>JBDTVD010000461.1:0-2560 GCA_040007375.1 Bacteroidota bacterium
CAGTGAAGTGCAGATAAAGATGATGGAAGGTTTTCCGGTGAGAGAATATCATTTTCTTATCCTCATATTACCTTATAAATTTTATCATGGTGTAGAGCATACCAATTCCACAGTACTTGCATTAGGACCAGGAAGTGCATTGATGAATGAACCTTTATATACAGATCTCCTTGGTGTTGCATCACATGAATTGTTTCATGCATGGAATGTAAAAACGATACGTCCTGCAGATATGCTTCCTTATAAATACCAGGAAGAAAATTACAGCAGATTGGGTTGGGTGTATGAAGGTATTACTACTTATTATGGTGATTTGTTCCTTGCAAGAAGTGGATTTTTCACTATCAGTTCTTATTTTGAAGAAGTAAATGCACGACTGCAGAAACACTTTGATAACTATGGAAGATTCAACCTGTCAGTTGCAGACAGTAGTTTTGATACCTGGCTGGATGGTTATGTTCCGGGAATTCCGAACCGTAAAACTTCTATATATGATGAAGGATGTTTAATAGCATTGATGCTGGATCTTTTCATCCGTAAAAATTCTTCCTGGAAATATTCGCTGGATGATGTAATGAAATCTCTATATAAAGATTTTGCATTGCAGAATTTAGGTTACAGAGAAAATGATATCCGTTTATTGACAGAACATTTTTCAGGAACAGATGCGTCTGCAATTTTCAATAACTATATAAATGGAACAGAACTATACATACCATTTCTGCAGGAATTGCTTGCGGAAGTAGGTTGTTACATCAGCATAACACTTTCTAAAAATTATTTTGAAAACATGTTTGGTTTCCGTGTTGCTCCTTCTGCTGCAGGATTTATTGTATCTGCTGTTGCTCCCGGTTCTCCTGCTGAAACGGCCGGACTTTGCAAGGATGATGAAGTGATTGCCGTTAATAATTACAAAGCAGAAGGAAACTTAAATGATTTATTTACTCTGTTTAAAGATGAGGAAATAACATTGGATGTTTTTGAAATGAAAAAGAAGAAAACCATTCAACTGAAACCAACAGGAGAATCTTTTTATTCTATATATAAAATAGGGGTTATTGATGAATGTAGTTCTGAAAGCAAAGAGAATTTTGGTAAGTGGACCGGGATTATTATAAAGTAATGTGATTGATGCTTTTCATTCGTCGGATTTTAATCACAAAATTGTCAACCTGAACTTAAATAGAAGCAGAAGTTATTTTACATAGTTTGGAGATTCACATTTTTGCCAATACTCAACTATTATCTTCATTGTACTTTTTAAATCCTGAAAAGTAGAAGGCTTGACAAAAAATCCCTGAATAGATTTAGAGTAAGCGTCAATAATAGCTTCCTGTGCAGCGCTTGTTGTAAAAAATAAATAAGGAATGGTTTTTAAACGTATGTCCTCATTTTCATGAATTTGCTTTCTCAGTTCCATACCATTTAACTTGGGCATATTGATGTCGGAAAATACAATGAAAGGCTCTGTGGTTTTTGCAGTCAGATAACTAAGTGCTTCTTGACCGTCATTAAAAAAAACAATTTCATTTCCATAATTAAGCTCCTTAAATACTTCACTAAACATCTCCTGATCTTCCATGTCATCTTCAACGATAACAATTGCTCCGTTCTTATTCATTTTATTTTGTATAAATATTTAATGTGCAAATGCAAAATTTGTTTTTTTGCAGATAACTTCCATTTTGTAATATCTACAAGGATAACGAATAATACTTAGTATTCATGAAAATGGGTTAACTTATCTTTCAAATGGTCTGGGTCTCACAAATATTTTTGTGCTTGTGACTGTGGAAATCTGTAATTTCAATTTCCGTTTCCTTTTAATTATGAAATGATAAAGAAAAAAGCCATTCATCTGAAGCCTACATTAGAAGCATTTTACCCAATATATAAAATGGCAGTTATTATGATTGCAGTGCAGGGTGTAAAGTGAATTTTGGTAAATGGCTTTGGATTAGTATAAATGAATGCTAGGTTATGAGGAATACTATTCCTAGAATTTAGTAAACTTAAAGTATTCGTCCTTTTTAAAATACATTAGTAAACTTGAATCATTTTCCAGCTTATATTTTATTGGCAAGTTGAAATCATGTTTAATTTCCATACTATTGAAACAAGTTATATCCTCAATACAATTAAAATCACCGCTCCAAATTGAATCCTGAGATAATATGAGGAAATTGTTTTTTAAAGTATAAATTCCACCTGTGCTTTCGCAGTTGATGCCTGCAAAAAGAGTGTCCTTACTAATTACAATATTAAAATCAATAAGTTCATTAGGTGTGTTGAGTTGGTAAGTTCCACAAATCTTTTCCTTTCTTTTAATGTCGTACTTATACTCAAAAGTCCAGTTTCCTATCAATCCATTTCTATTTTGAGCTACAGATGATGACAATGTTAAAATAGTTATACCTATAATCGCAATCGCAATTCGAAACATACTTAGAGTTTATTTTTTGATTTCAAAATATTTTTTTGGCATTTACAACTTTCCCATCACAGCAATCATGCTAATCTCCACATTCACTTCTTTAGGTAAAACTGAAACCTGTACCGT
>JBDTVD010000462.1:0-2559 GCA_040007375.1 Bacteroidota bacterium
TTCTGAACCATTCCCATTTTACTTCTTTACGCCATTCATCAGGTAGACTAACATATTCAATTTTACAATCCTCTCTTTTCTTTTCATTCTTAACTAAAAACATTATGGCAACTCCGGTTTGTATCCCAAAAATATTATGAGTAGTACCAGCGATCTTAGGATTTGCACGAACATCACTCTTTGTATCGACGATATAACAAAATTGAAAATCTTCCATTATACTTTTTCTAAATCCATCAAACATTCTTGAATCAATAAAACTTCGATTTGTAATTAATGCAATTACGCCATCGTTAACTCTATCCATAGCCCATCTGTAAAACCTAATGTACATATCAAAAACCTTTGTACTATTTTGAGCCTCGGATTTAGCAATATAAGTACTCCTTATCCTTTTATCAATGTAAGGATATTCTCTGTTCTTATTATTCTCATTCTCATTTTTCTGATTGGCATTATATGGAGGATTACCAATCACTACAGAAATTTTTTTCTTATTCTGTTCTACAATTCTCCTGGAGTTTTCGCTGCTGAATCCAAAGAGGTCATGTTGCTTTCCACCATACGCTAATGCATCGGTATTATCCAGTGTATCTACAAAGCAGAGGTTTTTAAATTCCTCATAATAATTCATCTTCTGCTTAAAAGTATATTCAATATTTAAGTTGGCAATGTAATAAGGCAGAATGGCTACATCATTTGCATGCAGTTCATGCTTGTATTTGTGTGCAAGATATTGTGGCGGACATTTATCAATAATGTTGCAGATAAAAGTTCCGGTTCCTGTTGCAGGATCGAGTATATCCACATTTTTATCCCACAGTAATCTTTTAAAATGTTTTTCTAAAAGATAGTTGGTGCTGTCAATCATAAAGTCTACAATTTCATTGGGTGTATACACAACACCTAAACGATCGGCAGCTTTTGGATTGTACGCTTTATAAAAATTTTCGTAAAGTGATTTTAAAAATTTTTGTTTTTCATGATGATCAACAATTCCTGCAGCAGCAGCATTGATGGCATCGTAATAATGTTCAATGCTACCTAAAAGATTTTTACGATCACTGTAAGTAAACAATGTTCCGATTAATTGTTCCAGCTCCTTTGCAATACTGTTATGCTGATGAAATTCCGGATCATCAAAAATTTTATTAAAAATATCACTTGTCAGAATGTGCTGAATCATCATCTCCCTCACATCAGCCATTGTAATGTCAGGATTGATTTCCGCTTTACATAATTCTAAAAATGTTTCGCTGGATTTTATAAACTTTTTATTTTCATGTCGTGCCGAATCAATTTTCTCCCGAAGTGTTTTCAGAATAGTTGGAATATCTTTTTGAAAATGATCCAGTGCTTCATTGAACTTTCGTACTTCCGGTTTTTCAAAATTGATGAATGCAGTGAGAATTCTATCCAGCTCATCAGGCATACGCATATTGATACGCATCGTCTCCTGTCCTGCCTGAAATAAAACTGCATGATTACTATCTTCAAACAAAATATTATTTAACGGATAGCCACGTTTCACTTTTTTATCAATCTCCTCATCAATATCCAGCGATTCATCCTTACTTTCCCAATAACCATAATCAAGGCGGAGAATATTTTTCAATGTTCCATCAGGAGTTACATCCTTTCCTTTTGTTCCACGAACAGGCAACTCAGCAACCAGCACCAGGTTTTTCCTTTCACCATAATGACTTAACAGATTATAGAATTCATTACGCACAGAAGTTTCCTTCTTCGTTCCTCCAAACTGGATAAGTTTATCCACCTTATTGTAATACTGAGTAATGAGTTGCTTCGACATATAAAACGATTAAGGGTGTTTGGTTATGCAGCCTAAAAATGCAAATTCTTTAAAAGCAACCAGAGCTATTCTGAAAAAAATTTCAACATCGCTGATACATTAAAAAAAAGTGGTTTACTTTAAACCCACGAAGCTAGTTCTTCACTTCCACTCTCACCAATTGCTGCAACTTCCCTTCAGGAATAAAACCCGGAGTAATTAAATTCTCCATCAGTTTTTCTGTCTGGTGTTTTTTAAGGAAAGTAATTATTTGTGCAGGTGATAATCTTCCTTCGCTTACTTCAAATAAAGCAACCATTTTCCAGGGACGGTGTTTGCTGGTGTACATATCCACCGACTCCAGCGTATTATGTTCCTTTAATTTTGCTGCAGGATCATCGCTGATTCCAAAATAAAAACCACCTTCCGCTTCTGATTTGAGTATATATAAGTATTTCATGTTTTAGTATTGGTGCGCAAATGTACATATTGAACAGCTTCAACAGAAAAATCCGGCGAAACAATATTCAATTGCTTTAGTGCTAAATCATTCGTTGCTGGCACTGCAATAAATAATTAATCCATACTATCTAAAATCTAATTAATCAGATATCGTTTTACAAATTCAATAGTTGTATAAAACTGAAAGTCTACGTTGTTTTTTTTACGGAAGCCATGACCTTCATCTTTTGCCATAAGAAACCAAACCGTACCACCATTTTCTTTAATCCTGTCTTTCATCTGCACTGCTTCTGTAAAGGGAACAC
>JBDTVD010000463.1:0-2556 GCA_040007375.1 Bacteroidota bacterium
CGTTTACGCGATGCTTTCATCTCTTTCGGAATACTCGCTAATATTTCTTCCAGCAACAAATCAATAAGTTTCTTTTTCATAAAATGACGATACGTAACTAAACTCACTTCCCGTACCGGTGCAGGAGCTTTAAAGTAACGGATATTCTTTTTCTGTCGTGCAGACATATCATTCAATGCAAGCTCTGGAAGAATTGTAATTCCATTATTCACTTCAACAATCTTCTTCAATGTTTCAATACTTCCTGCTTCAAAATCGAGCTGATGAATTTCTTTTTCCTTCTTCTTCAACTCACATAGATTCACTACCTGCGAACGCAAACAATGTCCTTCTTCCAGCAACCACAATTGCGATGGATCAATATCTTCTGCAAGCATATATTTCTTTTTCAATGCAGCATTTTTATCAGCAGCAAAAACAACAAACTGTTCATAGAACATTGGTGTTTCCAGCAATCCCAAATCATTTAAAGGTGTTGCCATTATTCCGGCATCAAGACGATGATCTTTTAATCGTACTATAATTTCATCAGTTGTCCGTTCACTGATATGCACTTTCACCAGTGGAAATTTTTTCAGGAAACGATTTAAGAAAAGTGGTAATAAATAAGGTGCAAGTGTTGGAATAACTCCTATTTTCAATTCACCTTTTACACTTCCCTTTTGTTGCGCAATAATTTCTTTCATGTGACGTGTGCCCTGTAACACCAGTCGTGCCTGTTCAATAATCAGTTTTCCGGTTTCTGTCGGAACTACAGGCTGCCGGCTCCGGTCAAAGATCTTTACATCCAGTTCTTCCTCCAGTTTCCGCACCATCATGCTGAGTGTAGCCTGAGTCACAAAGCACTTCTCCGCCGCCTTTGCAAAATGCCTTTCACTATTAATAGCAAGAATATATTCCAGTTGCTGCAGATTCATTTTATGATATTGATCATATCTATGCAAATATAGATAATATCGATTTGATCTATTGAACCCTTGTTTCCATCTTTGCGCTGCTTTAATTAATCGCCTTATGGAAAATAAAAAAGAGAAAAACAAAAAACTAACAACTGCATCCGGAAAACCTTATGTAGAAAATGAAAATACATTAAGTGCCGGAGCACGTGGTCCATTGTTGCTGCAGGATTTTATTCTGCATGAAAAGATGGCTCACTTTAACAGGGAAAGAATTCCGGAACGTGTTGTACATGCAAAAGGAACAGGAGCATTCGGAACATTTACTGTTACCAATGATATTTCAAAATATACGAAAGCAAAAATTTTTAATAAGATCGGAAAAGAAACAAAGCTCTTTATACGATTTTCAACTGTTGGTGGTGAAAAAGGAAGTGCAGATACAGAAAGAGATCCACGTGGTTTTGCATTGAAGTTTTATACCGAAGATGGAAACTGGGATTTAGTTGGAAATAATACACCGGTGTTTTTTATTAAGGATCCGAAAAAGTTTGGTGATTTTATTCATACACAAAAACGTGATCCGCGCAGCAATGTAAAAAGCCCGACTATGATGTGGGATTTCTGGAGTCTGAATCCTGAATCATTGCATCAGGTAATGATATTGATGAGTGATCGTGGAACTCCTCATGGATACCGTCACATGAATGGTTTCGGCAGTCATACTTTTTCAATGATCAATGCTGCCAATGAAATGGTGTATGTGAAGTTTCATTTTAAAACTATGCAGGGAGTTAAAAATTTTATTGATGCTGATGCTGCAGAGATGAAAAGCAAGGACATGGATTTTGCACAACGTGATTTAGTGGAAGCCATCGATAAAAAAGATTTTCCAAAATGGATGATGCAGATTCAGGTAATGACAATTAAACAGGCAGAAGAATTTCGCTGGAATCCATTTGACTTAACAAAGGTGTGGCCACATGGTGATTTTCCATTGATAGATGTTGGAGTGATGGAATTAAATCAGATACCGAAAAATTATTTTGCTGATGTGGAACAATCTGCTTTCGCTCCTGCACATGTGGTGGATGGAATTGGATATTCTCCTGATAAAATGTTACAGGGAAGACTGCTCTCCTACCCTGATGCGCATCGTCATCGTTTGGGTGTAAACTACGAACAGATTCCTGTAAACAAATGCCCGTTCATGGTTAGCAACTATGAAAGAGATGGAGCTATGCGTGTTGATGGAAACGGTGGAAGTGATCCGAATTATTTTCCTAACAGTTTTGATGATATATATACTGATGAAGCCTACAAAGAACCTGCAATGCAGTTAGATAGTATTACTGCAGACTGGTATGATAGAAATGGTGCAAATGATAATGATCATTATACGCAACCTGGTTTATTGTTTACTAAAGCAATGAATGATTATGATCGTCATAACCTGGTATCAAATATTGTTGGCGCTATGAGCGGAATCAGCGGACCAAAGAAAGACCTGATTGTAAATCGTCAGTTATGTCATTTCTTCCGTGCAGATGTTAAACTCGGTATTGCAGTTGCAAAAGGTTTAGGCGTTGATGTTGATGCAGTAATGAACAGCATGAAACACGAAACTGTTACTGTGTAACAGAATTATAAATTATAAATT
>JBDTVD010000464.1:0-2550 GCA_040007375.1 Bacteroidota bacterium
TTTCAATGAAATCTCCAGCAGATCCTTACCAATATCTTTCCGGTAATATTCATAATCATAATGAATTGTTTTTGCAGAAGCATAACTTTTCTGTAATGCTCCCTGCATCGTTTCATCAATAGAAGTAACAGCTAAAACTCTCCCTCCTGATGTAACAACTTTACCATCTTTTAATGAAGTGCCTGCATGAAAAACCAGGCTCTCTTTTATTTTATCCAGTCCGGAAATTTCAAATCCTTTATCGTAATTGCCAGGATATCCTCCCGAAACCATCATCAATGTTACAGCAACACGATCATCAATATCAAGTGTTATTTTATTCAGTTCCATCTTTGTTGTTGCCAACAACAATTCCACAACATCATTTTTAATTCTTGGAAAAACAACTTCTGTTTCCGGATCTCCCATTCTGCAATTGTATTCAATCACAAATGGATTTCCATCTACATTCATCAAACCAATAAAAACAAAACCACGATAATCCATATTACGTTTGCTGATTCCTTCAATAGTTGGCTTAACAATTCTTTCTATTACTTTTTTATGAAAATCATCATCAACAAAAGGCACAGGAGAAATAGCTCCCATTCCACCAGTATTTAATCCGGTATCACCTTCACCTATGCGTTTATAATCTTTTGCATACGGCAGCATCATATAATTTTTTCCATCTGTTAAAACAAAACAGGAACATTCTATACCATGTAAAAATTCTTCAATTACTACTTCTTTTCCTGCTGCACCAAATTTTTCATTATATAATATATCATGCAATGCACTTTTTGCTTCTGCTGCATCATCAATTATTAATACACCTTTTCCGGCTGCCAGTCCGCTTGCTTTTAAAACATAAGGTGCATTAAGACTATCTATAAATTTATATCCATCATCAATAGTGAGCAAAGTAAAACAGTTGAAACGTGCTGTCGGAATATTATATTCCTGCATAAATTCTTTTGCAAACTGTTTGCTGCCTTCCAGTTGTGCACCATTGGCATCAGGACCAACAACAGAAATATTTTTCAGATGTTCCTCCTTTCTGAAATAATCCACTATACCATTCACAAGCGGATCTTCCGGTCCCACAACTAACAGTTCAATATTTTTTTCAGCAACAAAACGTCCGATCTTTTCAAAATCATTTACACCAATTGCCACATTGATTCCACAGGTTGCTGTGCCTGCATTACCCGGAGCTATATATAAATTACTGCATAACGGACTCTCCTTCACTTTAAAAGCAATTGCATGTTCACGTCCGCCTGAGCCCAGTATCAGAATATTCATATTAACCTTTTTATAATGTATGGGCGAAATTACTAAAGAAGAAGTTTATTCTCATAAATAACAGCAGAGTAATTTAATTTGATGTGATGATGAACTATTTTTGCCGCTGAAGTGTACATGCTCGCAACACATTTAATGAATAAAAATATCCTGATCATCCTGTTATGTTTTGTAATGCAGGTGATGCCATCAGGAAGTGCTGCACAGGTAAGTTTTTTTAAGCCAGGATGGGAAGCCGATACAATGAAACATGCTGTTGATCAGTTGTACAATTATCAGTTTTTAAAGGCACGCGCTACAATTGCACCATTACGAATGCTGGATCCTCTTCATCCTGCAATTCAGATGTTTGATTGCCTGGAAATATACTGGAGTCATTTTCCCATCGCTTCTTATCCGGCAGAATATCCTAAATATAAAAATGATCTGAAAAAAGCACTGGATTATACACTTGCGCTGCTGAAAAAAGATGAACTTAATCCGGAAAATACTTTTTATGCTTTGTTGCTTCACATTATGCTTGCCCGGCAGTTGTTTGAAGATGGAGAAAAATGGGGAGCGATGCAACATACAATGGATGCATTTGTATATATAAAAAAAGGATTTACATTACAGGATAAATGCAGTGAATTTTATCTTACAAGCGGTTTATATAAATATTACCGGGAGTTTTTTGCAGAGATGAATCCGGTGTACAAACCTTTGATGGCTGTGTTTCCATCAGGTAGCATTCCTGAAGGACTTGCATTGATTGAAAAGGCAACATATACAACCGTGTTTGTAAAACCGGAAGCGATGATGTATGCATCTTATATCAATCTGCGTTATCAGAACGATAAAAAGGAAGGACTGCGTTTTGCTTCGATGATGAATACATTGTATCCTGAAAACAGTCTGTTCAAAGTACTCTATACAGAAAATCTGATTCAGTCAGGCGAATACGAACGTGCAAGAGTGGAATTGAATAAACTGGTGTTGTCTCCTGTTCCTTACTTTAAACTTCCCTGCGCATTGTTCAGAGGATTACTGGAATTGCGTTATGCACATAATACGGATGAAGCTGTTAAGTGGTTTGAGCTGGCAATAAAAGCAGGACAACCGATTAGTAAAGCAACAGAAAATTTTGTGGGACTTGCTTATTACGAATTGGCCCATATATATAAGCAGAAAGGAAACATGGCAGAAGCAAAAAACTGTTACAAAAAGGCAGAACAATATTGCCAGTATGTTACGGTAAAAAAAGATGCTGCAAAAAGAAAGTAG
>JBDTVD010000465.1:0-2546 GCA_040007375.1 Bacteroidota bacterium
CTTCATTACCTGCCACAGGTGCTGTGCAATTGAAAGCATATGCTTTTCCATGAATTTCAATTCCCATATGGTTGCAAAATGTTTCAGTATGTGGAACTGCATCGTTGAATATAAACCATATTTCCTGATCACCATCAATTAATGGATAATCACCATCCATCGGATTATATATACCATCAGCATTGTTATCTACAAAAGGAGCAAGCGAATTGCTGTAATTTCCTCCTCCATGTGCAGGCCAGTTGACTATTACTTCCGGGATATCGTAAGTGCCATTAGTTACATTTCCCTGCTGGTAGTTATATATAAAATCATTGACCTCGCTTCTGTTTACTTTCCATACTCTGTTAAATCGGGCTGCTGTTGCACTGTCAGTTATTCCTGTAATGGTATCCAATGGTCCGGTTTGAAAATCCAGTGCTCCTGATTGACGATAAGTCATTGCTGCACCAACAAGCTGGTTTTGATTATCTATTCCGCCAATCCACAATCCAGATGCAAAAATTGCATTTTTTCCGGAGCAGGCAGGCACTTGATATATTGGAATTTGAGCAATCGGATCCCAGTGCATGTCACCAATATTATTAATGCGGGTATCTACTTTATTTATATTGAGATTAGAAGGCTCCAGGTAATCCGGAGTTATTTTCAATGCAGGAACTGATGATATATTATCAGTAAAAAAATCAGAATACTGGTTTACGGGATTAAAGTTGGATAAGCCGGCAATGAAACCGTTTTTAATATCTAACAGAAGAGCTTTCGATCCACCGGATGTAGATTTTGCAAATCTTAAATAAGTGTAAACATTATGTGTCTGATTTGACCGGCACAACAAGGGTCTGGAAAAATCCGGATCGCTAATAAAGAAATATATATAACCATTATCTGATTTCAGACAGGTACTATGATCGGCAATGCTGAAATCCGTGCATCCACTTGTTTTTAAAGGAAGAATCAGTTGATGTGGTATCCATCCTGCATCATAATAATAAATGGAGCCATCAGATAATGCAATCCACACTTCACCAGCATTAAATTCTACATCTGAAATAGCAGGTAATGCTGTATTGACAGTAACTAACTGAGTCCAGGTATTACCATCATAATGAAACAATCCGTTTTTTGTTCCGGCAAATACGTTGCTGCCATCAAATGAAATAGATGTAATGGAATCATTTCCTAATCCTGAATTGGAAGAGTTAAAAATTGTCCAGGTACTTCCATCAAACATATATAAACCGCTGTTTGATCCAACCCATGTATTGTTATTTACTTCTACCGTTGTAGCTCCTTTCACAGGGAGCGGAGAATTGGAACTGTTGTAATGTGTCCAGGTATTGTTTGCATAAACAGAAAGTCCGTTAGCAGTTCCTGCATATATATCTCCTGACGAGCTAATAGTAACACTTGTAACAGTGTCGTTCAGAAGTGAGCCATTTGCTACGTTGTACATGGTCCATGCAGTGCCATCAAATTTTCCCAGTCCGATACGCCGGAATGCTACATATGAATTGTTTGCATTGTCAACTGCAATATCGTTTCTGTAACGGAGCTCAGCTGCTGTGAAAGGAGCCGGAAGTGGGTGTTCCTGGAGGTATACGATTGCTGAGCTGACTTGTGCATCAGAAAAAGTTATCATGCAGGAAAGGAAGACTAATGCTACTGATTTAATCAGTACGTGTTTGTAAGATGTGTTATTCATGATCGTGTTGTTTGTTGAGTCAAAAATACTTTATGATCTATTAGATATAAGTCCAGAAAGTGTCAGAAGTATACAGGTCAGATTTGATTCTGACCTGTATAAGACAATTGAATTTATATAAAGAGAATTGTTTTTCAGAAGAGTTGCCTTGCAAAAATCAAAGCTTTACAAATTTTGCTACTCTTACTTCTTTATCATTTCTGATCTGTAACTGATATTCTCCGGGTTGCAATTTACTGATGTCGATTTCAGGTTTTGATAATGTACCTGTTAAGCATTTTCTTCCTGTAATATCCGTTACGGTGTATATATAATTATCTGTAAGGGATATGTTATTCAAAAGTATAAAGGTGGTTGATGGATTAGGAGAAACAGATAATGAAAGTGCACTGTTATTCCCGTATTCATTAATACCAACAGCAGGACAGGAAACCAGGCCATTATTAAACCATTGAATAACTTTTGAAACCTGGGCAACATTATTTATGGCCGCATCAGCACCAGTACCAACAGTGTCACGTGTATATATATAAGCGAAGTCAATTGTTCTTTCCTCGTGAGGATTTAATGTGAATGTACCTGTGTTAATAAGAAATCTTACATCTCCCGGGTAGCTCCCTGCAGAAAACATTGACCATGGCTGACCTGGAAATAATGGATCAGTTGTTCCGGGAAATATAAAATTGCAGTCTGTTCCGGGATTCCTGCCAGTTCCTCCATATGTTAAGTGTAGCCCGTCCAGCCATGTCGAATTCATATATTGATAATAGTCTTCACAGTTTGAAGGATTCCCTCTGGGATCATTATTTATATTATTATAATACATGAAGCCTGACATCAT
>JBDTVD010000466.1:0-2543 GCA_040007375.1 Bacteroidota bacterium
TCTGAATGCAAAACGTTTTCATAAAGCACTTTCACAACGTGGTATTTTTAATTAAATATTTTTTTAATTTCTCCTTTTGATATTTAGTTATATTTGAAAGGAAATTAAGAGTATAGTATTAATTCACATCCACATGAAAACTAAATTACTTGCCTTATTTGCAGTAGCTCTCGCTGCATGGTTATATAGCTGTAACAGATCAGCAACCAGTATTTCAAAAGAACATGGATCATCAGAAGGAATGTCGGAAGGTAGTCCTGATGATCCTGATGGTCGTGCTGCTTTTGAATTGCAACGTTTAGCAGGTCCTGATGGTAAAATCCCTTTATATATACGATCACAGGAATTAGAGTTTGCTTCATTTCTTCCTGGTGCAGCGGAAGCAGATGGCATGAATAGAAATTCTGCTGCAACTGTCAACTGGCAGAACAGAGGTCCGTGGAATGTGGGTGGACGAACAAGAGCATTTGCACAAGATATTGCTGATCCGAATGTTCTTGTTGCAGGTTCTTCCTCCGGTGGAATGTACCGTTCAACGGATGGTGGAATTAACTGGACACGTACAACAACTCCTTCACAACATTTTAGTGTGACATGTGTGGTGCAGGATAAAAGACCAGGACATCAGAATGTATGGTATTACGGAAGTGGTGAAGCATACGGACAATCAGCAAGTGCAAGTGGTGCATATTACCTGGGTTATGGTATATATAAATCTTCTGACAGTGCGAAAACATGGACAGCATTACCATCAACCATTTCCACAAGCATAGTTACATTCGATGTGTGGGGTGATGTTAACTGGGACATTGCAACAGATCCTTCCGATTTAGTAAATGATGTAGTTTATGTTGCTGCATACGGAACTATACAACGATCAGTTAACGGTGGTAATTCATGGACAGCAGTGAAAGGATCACTGGCATCACCAGCATGTTATTTTACAGATGTTGAAGTTACATCAACAGGTATTGTTTACTGTACAATGAGCAGTGATGGATCAGTTGCGAATAAAGGAATCTGGAGATCGACAGACGGAATAAATTATACAAATATTTTACCCGCATCATTTCCTCTTGTTTACGATCGTTTAAAAATCGGTATATCACCTTCTGATGAAAATCAGATATATATATTAGGTCATACACCAGGTTATGGTCAGCCTGATACAAATTTTTTGGGTGATGTAGAATGGAACAGCTTGTGGAAATACTGGTATCTTTCAGGAAATGGTTCCGGTAATGGTGGTCAGTGGGAAGACCGTTCAGCAAATCTTCCGACAACAGGTGGATTGTTTGACAAATTTCAATCACAGGGTTCGTATGATCTTGTTGTAAAAGTAAAACCAAATGATACCAACGTTGTTATTATTGGCGGAACGAATTTATACAGAGCAACCGATCAGTTTAAATCATTAAATCAAACAACACATATTGGTGGATACCTGGAAGGAGCAACGTTACCGATAGTAGATAATTATGCAACACATCATCCGGATCAACATGAAGTGTTTTTTGATGCATCAAATCCTGATGTAATGTATTCGTCGAATGATGGTGGTGTATGGAGAAGCGATGATATCAATGCAACACCTGTTCAATGGACATCTTTAAACAACGGATATTTAACAACACAGTTTTATACATGTGCTCTTGATCATGCATCAACAAGCAATGTAATTATTGGTGGTGCTCAGGATAATGGTACCTGGTTTATCAACTCTGCAAATCCTGTTGATCCATGGGTGCAGCCACGTGGTGGTGATGGAAGTTATTGTGCAATTGCTGATAATGCATCGAGTTATTATTTCTCCATACAGAATGGAAAGATGATGCGTGCTAAAGTAAATGCAGCAGGAGTAATAGATAGCTTTTCGCGGATTGATCCGATAGGAGTAAGTAATTTCCTGTTTATAAATCCATATATATTGGATCCGAATAACAATAACATAATGTATATGGCAGGAGGAAGGAATTTATGGAGAAATGATAATCTCTCCGGAATTCCTTATGCACAGAACTGGGATAGTATTTCCACCAACTGGACAAAATTTCCTGACACTACATCATCATCGGCTATAAATATTTCTGCCATTGGAGTTTCCAAAACACCGGCAAACAGAGTATACTATGGAACATCACAACGCAGAGTGTTCAGAGTAGATAATGCAAATACAGGAACACCATCACGCATAGAAATTACAGCATTAACAGGCACTGTAATTTTTCCGGCAACAGGTTATGTAAGTTGTATTGCTGTTGATCCTTCCAATGCTGATAATGTAATTGTCACTTTTAGTAATTATGGTATTTATAGTTTGTTTTATACTGCAGATGGTGGAACAACCTGGCAGAAAATTGCCGGTAATTTAGAGGCTGCTGCAAATGGAACAGGTAACGGACCATCTTTACGATGGGTTAATATTCTGCCTGTAAGTAATGGAACAGTTTACCTCTGTGGAACCAGCACAGGATTGTATGCAACATCACAATTGAGCGGTGCGAATACAGTGTGGGTTCAACAGGCAGTTAATACTATTGGAA
>JBDTVD010000467.1:0-2538 GCA_040007375.1 Bacteroidota bacterium
TTAAAGACACATCATCAATGTAGAAGTAAGCTGCAGTTAAAAACGCATTGTTTGCTATAACGACATTGGTACTTGCATCATCTTTAAAATTTCCGATGATTAAATACGATTCTCCTCCGGCTGCTGTGTAATTACCTGATACAAGTGTCCAGTTTAAAGTGTCAGGAAAGTTTCCTGCAGTATTATTTAATTGTGGTAGAAAAGGTAACGGATCATCATTCGTAATGCCGCTGATAAGTGTATTGGAAAAATATATTCCGATGTCATCTGTATTGAAATAACAATTGTTGGCAAGGTTAATATACATTTCAAAATGATAACAGGAGCCTGCTACAAGCGGTGAAGTAAAAGGTGTTTCTATATATTCACGATAACTTGCAGCAGCCAGAACATATAATAATATTCCACCGTAACCTGCACCGCTGCGGGCTGGCTGATATCCGAGACCATTCTCAGGTATGCCTACAAAACTGCCTGATGTTGCGCATTGATTAAGATAATCTGATGTCCCTCCTCCATTATTAACTGATGTTGGGTTTTTCCAATACAAAGCTGAATCAATTTGTCCTTCATAATCCGGACATCCTGAATACTGTTCGAAATCGCCATTAGGAATAAGATTTTGAGCCTGAATTACACTGCATGTTATCAGTAATATCAGAAAGGTGATAGTTCTTATTCTCATTTGGGTTGATCGTTAACTGGTGAATATAAGCATTAACATGGCCAAGGGTTAATTTATTCACTCTCTTAGATCATCAAAATGGTTTATGACATTACTTCGATAAGTTGACGAAAAGGGAGAATTGCGGAACCTGGTTTTTTCTTAAGTAAGCAATATATATGGAGCTTAAGTTAATGATACATCCGTTATTCATTTCAGAACTTTCAGATCAGGAATTTTTACCTTTTAACGATGCCTCTATCATCCCTTTCAGAACTTTCAGATCAACATCTTCAAGTTTATTTATATACAGACAACCAACGCCAGTCTTATGCTTGCCCAGTTTTTTAAGAGCACCTTCATGTTCTTTAATGCCCACACTTATATATAAGGAGAGATTTGCTTTACGTGGAGCAAAACCTATCAGCAGCCAATCCACTTCTCTGCCGGTAGCAGGACTTTTATATCTTTTATTCCCAAAACCGATGATCGAGTTGCTCCATAGTACAGGCTCTTCTCCACTTGCTTTTTTCATCATTTCCAAAAGCACAAAACTGTCTTTGCGTTTTTGCTCATCAGTAATAGCATTGATAAAATCATCCACATTTGCAACAGTTGGTTTTGTTTTTATTTCAACCAGTTTCGATTTTTTTTCAGCCATTTGAAATAGTTGTTTTTTGCTTACGGAATATTTACAAACATTAATACAGCATTTTAGGAAGTCAGGAAAAGTAATTAACCATGCTGCTATTAGCAAAACTCTAATTTACCGGATGTTTATGATTTAATTTTGTACCAATCAGAATTCCGAAATTTATTGTTGGTAAAAATAATCTGGTATGTTTTGTTCCAACAGGTCGTGATTCTGCGTAGTTTATTCCACCGGATGATCCAACGGATTTTGTTGTGGTGATGTCTCTGAATTTTACACGCAGTCCAAATCCCAGGGAAGTATTAAGGAATAGTTTATCACCTGGTCTTTCATTTTGAATTAACCATTCTGCACCAAATACCACTGCTTTTTCGCTTCTGATATAAATAACATCAACTGCATCATCATGTGAAAACCAATCCACGAATTTATGATCGTTATAATATAAATATTTTGCTATTAATTGAAGACCCATATATCTTGTCATGTACTCATGATCTCTCCCCTTTAATAAACCTATTCTTATTTGCGGGCCATTATAAGCACCTATTGGATATTTGTCATCATTAACTTCAATATCACCTGTTGATCCTGTTTCGGCATTCCACCAGCGCCATGCTATCATATATCCAGCACTTAAACTCTTTCGGATTAATTTATCGTTTGTTGTATTATAGTATAAGGAGAAATCATTAAAGGGAAATCCAAATAAATTTGTTGCCAGTCCACGATCATTGCTATTCTGTGCATTTGATTTTGAAACTGTAGTAATTATTGTAAAAATCAGAAATAGCAAAAACAATTTTAGCTGATAGCGTTTCATATGTTTATATATCTGGTGCAACTGAATTGTCAGTTTTTAAATGGACAGGAAGGTAAAACTAAATAATTGCACCGAATGAAACAAAATATAGTTCATTTGAAACGAGCAGGAGATTTCCAATGATAAAGTAAAAAAGTAATTTTCACTAACCACTACTCCGAACTCCGAACTAATCACTCCAAACTAAAAAATATATTCTAAAAAAAACGTAACCTTTATTCCGGAGTATAGTATAAATGTGTTGATCTCATCGGGATTTACCGGATATTTTCAGCAGTAATCACTGTCACTTTTAATGACAGAGTTTCTTTTTTTTCATCTTCAAATCTTCAAATCTTCAAATCTTCAAATTGATTCATTCTCAATCAGCAACCTTCCTGTAAGATTCCCGTAGAAACA